>JAPYSD010000281.1 GCA_029936705.1 Croceicoccus sp.
CCTTGAGCGGCTTGGGCGCGCCTTCGACGAGAGCCTTGGCTTCCGAGAGGCCCAGACCGGTGATGGCGCGGACTTCCTTGATCACCTGGATCTTCTTGCCACCGTCGCCGGTGAGAACGACGTCGAACTCGTCCTTCTCTTCAGCAGCCGGTGCGTCGCCGCCAGCGGCGGGGCCAGCAACTGCAACGGCAGCAGCAGCCGAAACGCCCCATGCTTCTTCAAGCGCGGTTGCGAGTTCAGCGGCTTCGAGAACGGTCAGCTGCGACAGCTCTTCAACAATCTTCTGGATATCGGCCATTTCAATTCACTCCATTTCGTGTCGGGCGAACCTGCGTTTCAGGCGGCCCGTAAATCGATCGAAAGAACGTTTGTCCCTTTGCCCAAAAACGGGCTTGGCGTCGGTCTTATGCAGCGTCCTTGGCTGCATAGGCGCCGAACACGCGGGCCAACTTGGCTGCGGGAGCCGTCGACAGCTGGGCGATCTTCGTCGCCGGGGCATTGACCAGCCCCACCAGCTTGGCACGCAGCTCGTCGAGCGACGGCATCGAGGCAAGCGCCTTGACCCCATCGGCGTCGAGCAGCTGGCCGCCCATGGAACCACCCACGATTTCGAGCTTGTCGTTGCTCTTGGCGAAATCGACGGTCACCTTCGCGGCGGCCACCGGATCGACCGAAGTCGCGATCGCGGTGGGACCAGTGAGGTACTCTTCGATACCCGTATAGGCGGTATCTTCGAGGGCCCGCACGGCAAGACGGTTCTTCGCGACCTTGTAGGACGCACCGGCGTCACGCATCTTCTGGCGCAGATCGGTCGACTGGGCGACCGTAAGGCCGAGGTTGCGGGTGACGACCACCACGCCCACCTCTTGGAAGACGGCATTCAGCTGTGCGACCGATTCGGCTTTCTGCGAACGATCCATGCTTACTCCTTCACGTATGACCGCCCGCTTTGGGGGCAGGCGATCGGCTCACTTGTGTCCACGCGCGTTGCCTTGCGGCGCGGCACGCGGTCGAGTCCGTCGATCAGGGAAGGAGTGCGCCGAAATGGCGCGGTGTGCGGCCCGCCGCGCAAAGGCAGGAGGAACCGCGTAAATCTCGTTTCCCCGTCTAGGCTGGAGATTAAGACCGGCATATTCCGGTCGCCAACTGTCTCGGACGGATGACTGGAAGGCCGCAAGGCCCGCCGGTCAGTGGCGGGCCTCTACTCTCTTGCGGGCAAGAGTCAAGCCAAAGCTGGCCGCGGCCTAGCCCGCTTCGTACCCCAGCAGGTCGCCGGGCTGGCATTGCAGTTCGCGGCAGATCGCCTCGAGCGTGGAGAAGCGGATCGCCTTGGCCTTGCCGGTCTTGAGGATCGACAGGTTCGCCAGCGTCAGCCCCACGCGCTCGGCCAGTTCGGTCAGGGTCATGCGGCGTTCGTAGAGCAGGTCGTCGAGTTTCACCACGATGCGGGTTCCTTCTTCGCCGGTTTCGGAAGTGCTCTTGGCGGATCTGGGAGGCATCAGACGGTTCCTTCCAGCTCTTCGCGCATCTCGGTCCCCTTGCGGAACACGCGGGCGAGGACGAACAGCACGAGCACGAGGATCACGCCGCTGGGGTCGAAGCCGCCGTCGAAATTGGCGTCGCCCGCATCGGCGGCGATGTTGGCGATCCAGGCGCCCGGGACCGTGACGATGAAGCCGCCGACATAGATCGCGACCATCAGCCACGCCATGCGGGTCAGGCGCGCCGCGTTTTCGGGAATGAACGGATCGCCGTCGCGCACCGTGTCGGTGATGGCCAGCAGGTCCCAGAAGAAATAGATCCCCATGATGACCAGCGCGGCCACGCCCAGCAGCAGGACGATCAGCACGGGAAAGAACCCGGGCGGCGCGCTCTTGCCCTCCTTCACAAGCTCGCCGACGATCTCGCTCTGGAAGATGAGCGCCAGCGGGGAGGCAACGACCAGGACGAAGGCGGCGAAGCACAATATGCCGATCGCGAACCAGATGATGGCGCGCAGCGCGGTGAGGAGGGGGTCGCGGGGTATGACGGACATGGCCATTTCCCTTACGCCACGATCGGGGCGGAAACCGTGGCTGCCTGCGCGGACGGGGCGGGCACGGTAACGACGGCCGATACGCTGGCGACGACGATGAAAAGGGCCGCGATGGCGGACATGATGTTCTGGGCTGACGTTGCATTTATCGATCTCCTTGGAACGGGTTATTGAAAAACGATATATGCCTGTCTGCGCATATCGTCAATCGATAAATATCGAAAAACGATAATACACTGATTGTTTTGCGGAAAGTCATGGCGGTGAGCCGGGTACGACACGGTCCCGTGACGCCGGTCCCGCTGATTCCGGGCCCCCGTGCCCTTTGACAGGGCGGGGTCGTGCTCCTATATACGGCCTCGTCCGACAGCTTCGAGCAAGACGGCCTTTGCGCGTAAGGCCATCCGGGAAGGAAGCGGGGCATCAGCAAACGACGCGGCGGCTGCAGGCCACGACTCGCCGATCTGGGCGGGACATCGTGCGCCCGGCGGCCTTTCGTCGTTGCTGGATCATTCCTCGTGCACCGAGATTTACGGGCGGCCATGCGGCGGCGACTCGCGACAGCGACTCGCTTCTGTGTCCGCCCCGACCGAGACGAACTCCAAAGGCGAAAGAGGCTCCCTCTCTTATGGCTACCCAGCTCGACGACACCGCAAACAGCTCCGACAACGGCCGGGGCGTCGGCACCAAGAAGAAGCGCATCCGCAAGATCTTCGGCGACATCCACGAAGTCGTGCAGATGCCGAACCTGATCGAGGTGCAGCGCGAAAGCTACGAGCAGTTCCTGCGCTCCGATCCGGCGACCGGCTATGTCTCGGGCCTGGAAAAGACGCTGCGCTCGGTGTTCCCGATCCGCGACTTCGCCGGTACCAGCGAGCTGGACTTCGTGCACTACGAGCTGGAAGAGCCCAAGTACGACACGACCGAGTGCCGCCAGCGCGGCATCACCTATGCAGCCCCTATGAAGGTGACGCTGCGCCTGATCGTGTTCGAGATCGACCCCGATACCGAAGCGCGCAGCGTGCTCGATATCAAGGAGCAGGACGTGTACATGGGCGACATGCCGCTCATGACCGGGAACGGCACGTTCATCGTCAACGGCACCGAGCGCGTGATCGTGTCGCAGATGCACCGTTCGCCCGGCGTGCTGTTCGACCATGACCGCGGCAAGACGCACTCCAGCGGCAAGTACCTGTTCGCCGCGCGCGTCATTCCGTATCGCGGTTCGTGGCTGGACTTCGAATTCGACGCCAAGGACATCGTCAACGTCCGCATCGACCGCAAGCGCAAGCTGCCGGTCACGGCGCTGCTCTATGCGCTGGGCCTGGATAGCGAGGAAATCCTCGAGCATTTCTACAACATGGTCGTGTGGCAGCGCGGCGAGGGCGGGTGGAAGATCCCGTTCACGCCCGAGGCATGGCGCGGCCAGAAGCCCGCGTTCGACATCGTCGATGCGAATTCGGGCGAGGTCGTGTTCCCCGCCGGCACCAAGATCAGCCCGCGCGCCGCGAACAAGGCGCAGAAGGACGGCCTGACCGACCTGCTGATCCCGACCGAGGAAATCTTCGGCCGCTATGCCGCCAAGGACATGATCGACGAATCCACCGGCCGCATCTGGATCGAGGCGGGCGACGAGGTTTCGCCGGAGAACCTGGAAGCGCTGGACAATGCGGGCGTCGACCGCCTGGAGCTGCTGGACGTCGACCACGTCAACACCGGCCCCTGGATCCGCAACACCATGCAGGCCGACAAGGCCGAGAACCGCGAGATGGGCCTGGAAGCCATCTACAAGGTAATGCGCCCCGGCGAGCCGCCGACGAAGGAAACCGCCGAAGCCCTGTTCGAAGGCCTGTTCTTCGACGGCGAACGCTATGACCTGTCGGCCGTGGGCCGCGTGAAGCTGAACATGCGCCTGGGCCTCGATGCCGAGGACACGATCACCACCCTGCGCCGCGAGGATATCCTGGCGGTGGTCAAGGAGCTGGTCGACCTCAAGGACGGCAAGGGCGAAGTCGACGACATCGACAATCTGGCCAACCGCCGCGTGCGTTCGGTGGGCGAGCTGCTGGAGAACCAGTACCGCGTCGGCCTGCTGCGCATGGAACGCGCGGTGAAGGAGCGCATGAGCTCGGTCGACGTGTCGACCGTGATGCCGAACGACCTGATCAACGCGAAGCCCGCCGTGGCCGCGGTGCGCGAGTTCTTCGGTTCCTCGCAGCTCTCGCAGTTCATGGACCAGACCAACCCGCTGTCGGAAGTGACCCACAAGCGCCGCGTGTCGGCGCTTGGCCCCGGCGGCCTGACGCGTGAGCGTGCGGGCTTCGAGGTTCGCGACGTTCATCCGACGCACTATGGCCGCATCTGCCCGATCGAGACGCCGGAAGGCCCGAACATCGGCCTGATCAACTCGCTCTCGACCTTTGCGCGCGTCAACAAGTACGGCTTCATCGAGACCCCGTACCGCAAGGTCATCGACGGCAAGGTCACGGGCGACGTCCAGTACCTGTCCGCGATGGAAGAGCAGAAGAACACCGTCGCGCAGGCCTCGGCCGAGATCGACGGTGACGGCCAGTTCGTCGAGGATCTCGTCTCGGCCCGCCAGAACGGCGAGTTCGTGATGAGCCCGTCCGAGCAGGTCACGCTGATGGACGTCTCGCCCAAGCAGCTCGTTTCGGTCGCGGCATCGCTGATCCCGTTCCTGGAAAACGATGACGCCAACCGCGCGCTGATGGGATCGAACATGCAGCGCCAGGCCGTGCCGCTGGTGAAGGCCGAAGCGCCTTTCGTCGGCACCGGCATGGAAGAGACCGTGGCGCGCGATTCGGGCGCCGCGATCAGCGCCAAGCGCGGCGGCATCGTCGACCAGGTCGACGCGACCCGCATCGTGATCCGCGCGCAGGGCGACGTCGAGGCCGGCCAGTCGGGCGTCGACATCTACCGCCTGCAGAAGTTCGAGCGTTCGAACCAGAGCACCTGCATCAACCAGCGCCCGCTGGTGAAGGTGGGCGAAGTGATCGAAACCGGCGACATCATCGCCGACGGTCCCTCGACCGACCTGGGCGAGCTGGCGCTGGGCCGCAACAGCCTCGTCGCGTTCATGCCGTGGAACGGCTACAACTACGAGGACTCGATCCTGATCAGCGAACGCATCGTGAAGGACGACGTGTTCACCTCGATTCACATCGACGAGTTCGAGGTGATGGCCCGCGACACCAAGCTGGGTCCCGAGGACATCACCCGCGACATCCCGAACGTGGGCGAGGAAGCGCTACGCAACCTCGACGAGGCGGGCATCGTCTATATCGGCGCGGAAGTGCATCCGGGCGACATCCTGGTCGGCAAGATCACGCCCAAGGGCGAAAGCCCGATGACGCCGGAAGAAAAGCTGCTGC
>JAPYSD010000282.1 GCA_029936705.1 Croceicoccus sp.
CCTGTCGACGCTGGCGGTATCGCTGACCAAGATCGCCAACGATATCCGCTGGCTGGGATCGGGGCCGCGGTCCGGTCTGGGCGAACTGCAACTGCCCGCGAACGAACCGGGCAGCTCGATCATGCCGGGCAAGGTCAATCCGACCCAGTGCGAGATGCTGACCATGGTCGCCGCGCAGGTCATCGGCAACCACCAGGCCGTGACCATCGGCGGCCTGCAAGGCGCGTTCGAGCTGAACGTGTTCAAGCCGCTGATCGGGGCGGGGGTGCTGCGCTCCATCGACCTGCTGGCGGTCGGCATGGACAGCTTCGCCCGGCGCTGTGTCGAGGGGATGGAGCCCGACCGCGAACGGATCGCCGAGCTGGTCGGCCGCTCGCTGATGCTGGTGACGGCACTGGCGCCCGAGGTTGGCTATGACAATGCTGCGAAGATCGCCAAGCATGCGCACGAACACGGCCAGAGCCTGCGCGAAGCGGCACTGGAACTGAAGCTGGTGGATGCCGAGACCTTCGACCGCACCGTGCGGCCCGAGGACATGGTATAGTGCGCGCGCCGGTCTAGCCGATGATCGCGGGCATCGTGTCGAACGCTACACCCACGGCGGCAAGCGCGATGCCCAGCCCGGCCACCGAACGGATCGCGGGCCGCGCCTTGCGCGACCACATCAGGTAGAGCGCCGCGAAGGACAGCACGCTAAGCGCCACGGCGATCCAGCGCGCGATGGCTTGGCCCGGGAAGATGATGCTGACCAGCCAGACCGCGATGAAATGCCCGCTCCAGATCACGAGCGCCACCGAAAGCGTGCGCCAGTCATGCCTCGAATGGAAATCGGACGGCATCGCTCACCCCCCTGCAAACAGGCGGGTCACGCAGGCGAACGCTAGGCCCTGCAGGGCGACATAACCGATGAAACGCGCCACGATGTCGAGCGTGACATTGGCCGGCGCCAGCACCAGCCCGCGCCCGCTCCGATAGCCGAGATAGCCCGCCATCAGCAGCGCGATCACCACCGTCTGTCCCTGCAGCGCCTGCAGGCCGGTCACGATCGCGCCATGCCCGGTCGCCACTGGGTCGAGTCCGGCGGCCTGCCAGCCGGTGACATCCCAATAGAGCGCGCCCGCCAGCAGCAGGCTGGCAATAGCCGCCAGCAGCCACGGCCCCTGTCCGGCGAAAGTCCCCGGCTCGCGCAAGGCAAGCAACTTGCGCGCACCCCATGCGCCCAGCAGCGCCAGCGCCAGCGCGGCCATGATGCCCAGCGTCTGGCCAAGCGGCGGGGGCGCGATCCACACCTCGGGGTGGATGCCGAACAGGTAGTAATAGCCGAACACCGCCATCAGGCCGATCATGCCCATCACCACCATCAGCGTATTGAGCGCCCACCAGCCGTGGCTGGACGGGCCGGTGATCGCGATGGGCACGGTTATGCCCGCGCCGATGTCGGCGGTCTTCTGGTCGATGGGGCGGTCGGTTTCCCACAGCCAGCGCAGCGTGCAGACCACCGCGATCACGCCGCTGATCGAAGCGAACAGATAACCCTGCACCGTCAGCGATAGGAAGAACGACGCGGTGAACACCGCCGCTGCAATCGGCCACGGCGAGGGGCCGGGCATCAGCTGCAGATATTGCGGTTCGGCATTGACGGGGCTGGTGATAACCGTCTCGCGCAGGCCAGTGGCGCTGTTGGGCAGGAAATAGCGCCCTTCGGCCACGTCGTCGCAGATGTCGGGATCGTCCCACAATGGCTGCCGGCTGCGCACCAGCGGGATCGAGCGGGTCGAGTACATGCCTGTCGGCAGCCATTCCAGCGTGCCGCCGCCATAGACATTGCCCGCGTCCTCGTCCGTGGTGAAGCGGAAGCGCAGCGCCAGGTCGACCAGGAAAAGCAGCACGCCCGCCGCCAGCACGAAAGCCCCGACGGTCGAGATCAGGTTCAGCGTGTCGAATCCCCGGTCCGGCAGATAGGTATAGACCCGCCGCGGCATGCCCATGAAACCGGTCAGATGCATCGGCAGGAAGGTGATGTGCAGTCCCGTGAACATCAGCCAGAAGATCCAGCGCCCCAGCCGTTCCGACAGCGGGTTCTTGGACGTCATGCCGTTCCAGTAATAGAACGCGGCGAACATCGGGAACACCATGCCGCCGATCAGCACGTAATGCAGGTGGGCGACGATGAAATAGCTGTCGTGCACCTGCCAGTCGAACGGCACCATGCCGACCATCACGCCAGTCAGCCCGCCCATGGTGAAGACGACCACGCTGCCCACGACGAACAGCGCGGGGGTGGACCAGCGGATCTTTCCCGCAGCCAGCGTCGCGATCCAGCAGAACACCTGGATGCCCGCGGGCAACGACACCGCCATGCTGGCCGCGCTGAAATAGCCGGTCGACACGCGCGGCATGCCGGTCGCGAACATGTGGTGCGCCCACACGCCAAAGCTGATGAAGCCGGTCGCCACCAGCGCCAGCACGTTCAGGCGGTATCCCACCAGCGGCGTGCGGGCGACGGTCGCGACCATCATGCTCATCAGTCCGGCGGCGGGCAGGAAGATGATATAGACCTCGGGGTGGCCGAAGAACCAGAACAGGTGCTGCCACAGCAGCGGATCGCCGCCGCGCGTGGGATCGAAGAACGGCCAGTTGAACGCGCGCTCCATCTCGAGCAGCAGGGTGCACAGGATCACGCTGGGAAAGGCGACGATGATCATCACCGCGAACACCAGCATGGCCCAGGCGAACATCGGCATGCGGTCCAGCGTCATGCCCGGCGCGCGGGTGCGCAGCACGCCGACGATGATCTCGATCGCGCCGGCGATGGCCGAAATCTCGATGAAACCGATGCCCAGCAGCCAGAAATCGGCGTTGATCTCGGGGCTGAAGGCGATGGAGGTGAGGGGCGGGTACATGAACCATCCGCCATCGGGCGCCAGCCCCACGAACAGCGAGGCGAAGAACGACAGCCCGCCGACAAAATAGGCCCAGAACGCGAATGCCGACAGTCGCGGAAAGGGCAGGTCGCGCGCCGCCAGCATCTGCGGCAGCAGCATCACGCCCAGCGCCTCCACCATGGGGACCGCGAACAGGAACATCATCACCGTGCCGTGCATGGTGAAGAACTGGTTGTAGGTGTCCTGCGGCAGCACCTCCAGCAGCGGAGCCGCCAGCTGTACCCGCATTCCCAGCGCCAGGATGCCCGCCAGCAGGAAGAACAGGAACGCGGTGGCGACGTAGAAGAAGCCGACGTAGTTGTTGTTGACGACCGTCAGCAGGCCCCAGCCCTTGGGGTTCTGCCAGATCCGCTCCAGCTCCTCGACCTCGCCCTCTGGCCGGGGGGCATGGGTGGGGAACAGGCGATAGAGATCGTGGTCGAAGCCCGTTTCAGACTTCATTTCTGCTGCTCCAGCCACGCGGCGATCTGCTTGAGCTCGGCAGGGGAAAGCATGGTGTAGCTGGGCATCCGGTTGCCGGGTTTGATCGATTGCGCGCCGCCGATCCAGCCCATCAGCGTGCCGCGGTTATTGGGCAATATTCCCGCGCCTAATGTCAGGCGGCTGCCCACGCGGGTAAGATCGGGACCGGCTTCGCCATTCGCCTGCGTACCCGCCACGCGGTGACAGGCGCCGCAGCCGCTCTCCATGAACAGCTGCCGCCCCGGATCGCCTGCCGCGCCTCGCGCGGGGCCAGCGGCTGCCAGGCGCTGCGCCCGCATCCACCGGGACCATTCGCGCTGGGGGCGGGCAATGGCGGCAAAACCCATTAGGGCATGCGGCCCGCCGCAATATTCGGCGCAGATCCCGCCGAACTCGCCCGTGCGGTCGGCCTGGATGCGCAGCAGGTTGGTGCGCCCGGGGATCATGTCCTTCTTGCCCGACAGGTGCGGAACCCAGAAGCTGTGGATCACGTCGGCGCTGCGCAGTTCGACCACCACCGGCTGTCCGACCGGCAGGTGAATCTCGTTCGCATCCTCAAGGATGACGTTGCCCGCCGGGTCCAGATATTCGACGCGGAACCACCACATCTCGCCCGTGACCCTGATCCGCATTTCCTGGCCCGTGATGTCGTGCGACAGCGACGCGGTCAGCGTCAGGCCCCAGACCAGCAGCGCGGTCAGCACCACGCCCGGAAAGGCGATGCCGCCGATCCAGATCGTGCGTTCGCCGCCAAGCTTCGCCTTCAGGTGCGGCGGGCCCTTGACCGCGATCCACAGCGCTACGACCACGATGCCGGTGACCACCACCGCCATCGCCACCAGCACCCAGGTCAGCGTCGTGACGCTGCTGGCATAGGGACCGGCGGGATCGAGGACGGGCGGGGGCCATCCCCATAGCGCTTCAAACATCGGACCCCTCAATCATCCTGCCGCGAGTAGAGATAGGCAGCGATATCGCGTGCTTCGGCTTCTGTCACCGGCATCGGCGGCATGGTGGACCCCGGCACCGCCGCCGGGGCATTGCGAATAAAGGCGGCAAGGTTGGCGGGCGTGTTGACCAGCTGGCCCGCGATCGGCGTCCTGTCGTCGAAACCCGTCAGCGATGGACCGGCGCGCCCGTGCGGCCAGTCGATGCCGCGAATCTCGTGACATGCGCCGCATCCGGCCCGCTTGATCGCGGCCAGGCCCCGCTCCTCGGCGGAAGCCTGCGTCGTCACGATCTCGTCCGGGGGCTGCTTGCAGGCACCAAGCGGCAGCAGGACGAGCGCGCCCAGCAACGCGCGCACGGTCAGGCCGGCGGTCTGTCGGTAATCCCCCTTCATCTGATGGGGAACCGGTTGACGGTCCGGAATGTTCCCACCGGGGATGTCCTATTTCTCTCGCAGCCTTGTCGCCCTGTTGCCGCTTGCGGCGCTTCCCTCATGCTCGGACATGGATACCAACAAGGGAGAGCTTGAGCAGACCGGCCAGCTGCTGGCGCTCAGCGGCGGGGATGCCGGGGCGACGGGTGCCTGCATTAACTGCCACGGCCTGAACGGAGAGGGCAACGGCGGCGATGCGCCAAGGCTGGCGGGGTTGAACGCCGGATACGTGGTCCGGCAGCTCGACTATTTCTCCAGCGGACAGCGCCGCCATCCCAAGATGGTGTGGATCGCCGACCAGATCGACTGGCCCGAGCGCGTCAGGCTGGGCGATTACTACATGGCGCTTTCCGTGCCGGATGCCGTTCCGGGTGCCGATCCGCTGGACGACAGCGCATGTTCGGCCGAAACGGTGCGGCTGTATCACGAAGGGGACGCACAGCGCGGCCTGCCATCCTGTGTGTCCTGTCACGGCGCGCAGGGGCAGGGCGACATGGGCAACCCGCCGCTGGCGAAGCAGCCCGCCCCGTATCTGGCGCTGCAACTGGACCATTGGCGCAGCGGCGAGCGTTACGGCAATCCGCAAATGATGGACATCAGCCGCCTGCTGACCGACGCGGAAGTGTAGGCG
>JAPYSD010000781.1 GCA_029936705.1 Croceicoccus sp.
TGCCTGCCGCCGCGACATTGGCGTTGAACGCCTCGGCCACCTCGACCGCGGTGAATTCGCCCGTGGCGACACCGTCACGGATCGCCGCGACGCCGAGCTGTGTCAGATCCGTCATTATTCAATCACCTTGGGCACGCCGAAAAAGCCGTGTTCGGCAGCGGGCGCATTGGCCAGCACGTCCTCGCGCCGGTTGCCGCCGGTCAGCGGGTCGGCATCCACCACGTCGTCACGCAGGCGCAGCGTGTTGGGAATGACCGCGGTCATCGGCTCGACGCCGGTCACGTCGACCTCGCCAAGCTGTTCGACCCAGTCGAGGATCTGGTTGAGTTCGGGAACGAACGCCTCGGCTTCCCCGTCGCGCAGGGCGATGCGGGCCAGCGAGGCGATCTTTTCGACCGTTGCTTTATCGACAGACATGGCGGCGCGATTAGCTTGCCATCGCGCCCATGCCAAGCATGTCTTGCAGGCTTGCGGCGTTATTCCCCGGCGGGAACGCCCTGCGGCGGCGCCATGCCGCCAAGGCCCATCTGCTGCATC
This sequence comes from Croceicoccus sp., assembly GCA_029936705.1. Lineage (GTDB taxonomy): Bacteria > Pseudomonadota > Alphaproteobacteria > Sphingomonadales > Sphingomonadaceae > Croceicoccus. The sequence goes on from JAPYSD010000781.1 coordinate 538, forward strand.
TGCTGCTGGATCGCGCGCAGCTCGGCCTCGGACCGGAAATCGACCAGCTCGACCGTGAAGGTCAGGTCGGAATTGGGCGGGATGCGGTCGCCCGCGCCCTCCGCGCCATAGGCCTGGTCGGCGGGGATGAAGACCTCGTACCGGCCGCCGCGCTTCATCTGCTGCAACGCCTTGCCGAAGCCGGGGACCACGCCCGACACGGGGAAGATCGCGCCATCGGCCGAATCGAAGACGGTTCCGTCGGCCAGCTTGCCCTCGTAATTGACGTTCACGATGTCTTCCATCGTGGGCGATCCGCCGGTCCCTTCGGACAGGGTGGTGACTTCCAGCCCCTGGTAGCGCGTTGCCCATGCGGCGCCCGCGGCCAGCAGCACCGCGATCGCGATACCGATCCAGAGCTTGGAGAGGATACCCTTGCCAATCGGCTGAAGCGGGACGCGGGTGATTTCCGTCATGATTCGATGCGCTTTCCGTAAGAGATGCAAAAAGGGCGCGGGAAGGATGTTCCCGCGCCCCTTTGGCTTATGCGGCGGCAAGGTTCAAGCGGCTAGCGACATGGATCGCCGCGGCCGCCCGTTGTCCTTGTCCCGACAGTCCCGTCT
>JAPYSD010000283.1 GCA_029936705.1 Croceicoccus sp.
GCACCTGCCCTTCCGGAAGCATTCTCGCCATGGCTCATATCCAGGATCTTGCCCAGCCGATGGCGGGCGATCCGCAAACCTCGCTGCCGGAACTGATGGGGGCGTTCTCGTTCGCGCTCGACCTGACGGAGGGGCAGTCGGAAGGGCACAGCCTGCGCGCCTGCTGGATCGCGATGCAGACGGCCATGGCGATGGACACCGGCGCTGCCGATCTGCGAACCATCTATTACGCGACCATGCTGAAAGACTTGGGTTGCAGCAGCAATGCGGCCCGGGTGGCGGAAGTCTATCTGACCGACGACCGCAGCTTCAAGCGCGACTTCAAGCTGGTCGGCGACGGCATCGGCCCGGCGCTCCGCTTCGTTTTCGCCAAGACCGGTCGTAGCGAGAATATCTGGCGGCGCGGGTCCGCGATCTGGAACATCCTGCGCAACGGACCGCGGATCGTCGACGACATAATCGGCGCACGCTGCACGCGCGGGGCCGAGATCGCCCGCCTGCTACGCTTTCCCGAGCCTGTCGCGCAGGCCATCTATTCGCTGGACGAGCATTGGGACGGCAGCGGTCGGCCCCATGGCCTGAAGCAGCATGACATCCCGCTGGCATCGCGGATGGCGCTGCTTGGCCAGATCGCCGATGTCTTCTTCTCCAGCAGCGGGTCCGCTGCAGCCCGGGAAGAGATTGCACGCCTGTCCGGCAAATGGCTGGCCCCCTCCATCTGCGACGCCTTCCTGGCGGCGAGTGAAGGCGACGCCTTCTGGACCGGGCTCGACGAGCGGACCTTGCATGACAGCGTCGTGGCCTTGCTGCCCGAGGAAACCCTGCTGAAGGTCGATGACGCGTTCCTGGACGACATCACCGCCGCCTTTGGCCAGGTGATCGACGCCAAGAGCCCGTTCACATCCGGGCACAGCCAGCGGGTCGGGGATTACGCGATGATCGTGGGCAAGGCGATGGGGCTGGACGAGGCGCAGTTGCGCTCGCTTCGCAGGGCGGCGGTGCTGCATGACGTCGGTAAGCTGGGGGTCAGCAGCACGATTCTGGAAAAACCCGGCAAGCTTGGCGACGACGAATGGACCGTCATGCGCAGCCACGCGGAGCGGACCGCCGAGATCCTGGGCCGGATCGCGCCCATGCGCGCCATGGCGGCGATCGCCGCATCGCATCACGAGCGGCTGGACGGAACAGGCTATCCGCTGGGCCTGGACGAAAGCCAGCTGGTCATGGAAGCGCGCATCATCACGGTCTGCGATTTCTTCGATGCGCTGACGGCGGACCGGCCCTATCGCGCGGCCATGTCGGTGGAGGACGCGTTCGCGATCATGGAGCAGGAAGCGGGCAAGGCGATTGATCCCGAATGCCTTGCCGTGCTGCGCAGCGCGGAATTACCGCGATAGCCCTGACCGCTTGGCGCGCGGCGAGGCCGTTCACGACGCGTCGAGATTTGCGGCGGACGCAAAGCCGCTGCCGGTGCCTGCCTCTTCCTCGTCATATTGCACGTCGCCCAGGGTGGCGACTTCGAAAATGCCTTTCGAGATCGACCTGACATCGCCGAACATCGTCGCGATCCAGAATAGGACGGCGAAGGTAGCAGTGTAGAACAGCGACTTGCCGTACGGGGTATTCTCTAGCGGAAACCGCAGGTCGAGAGGCCGTGGGACGAGCCGCGTCACCAAATAGACGCAGGCTATGCCGATCAGCCCGCCGCCGATGAGGTCGCTGGGAAAGTGAAAGCCCGAGAATACGCGCGGCAGGCAGATCACCACGATCGCCCAGAAGAAGGCAAGAACGCCGAGCCTGCGCGACTCCCGCGCGATGCCATAGGCTATCGCGATGGACATGGCGGCGTGGTCGCTGGGAAACGAGCTCCATCCCTTAAGCTCATCCATGCTGGCGCCGATAGGGGTGATCAGGTCCAGCCCAGCCGTGTGCATCGGACGGGGCAAATGGGGCATCACGTTCTGCATCAGCCTGCTGACGACAAGCGCCAGGAACATGCCCAGCAGCGCAGATGCGATGCTATTCCGGCGGTGAGCCTGCTCTTCCTGCGTGTCGTTCAGGAACCATAGCCACACGATGCACAGCACCAGCGGCAGTGTCTTGACCGAATAGAGGGCGACGACCTTCGTCATCACCAGGTCCAGCAAGGGCCATTGGCCTGCAAACCCGTTGACGGCGTGAAGCAGGGCGATGTCCAGAGCGCGAACATCCATTTGATTGTTTCCCCTTTAGAAATGCCGCCTTTTTGAATCGCCCGAATCCACGAACAAGACGAGGGCTGGGAGCATAACAGATTTAGGATAAGTGTCGGTGACACTACGACCAAAGAACCGCCCCTTAACTCTTTAGAAACCTGTCTAGTTCGCAGCTATCCTTTGCGGGCCGAGCACTTGGTCGTGGCGGCGGCATGCGGGGCGCGGCCGGGCGGCATTTCCGACTGTCCGCCGACCTAAGAATGTCGTTGGTCGAACGAATGTGGCGGAGCGCGAAAGCAGATCTAGCGGGCAGATATGACTAGGATCATCCTTGCAGCGCTGGCGCTCACCCTTTCCGTTCCCGCTTCCGCCGACGAGTTGATCGTGCGCGGCGACCGGCTTTTCCTCCCCGTCGAGGTCGATGGGCAAACGGCCGAGGCACTGCTCGACAGCGGCGCGGAATTGACGATCTTCGATGCGCGCTTTGCCAGGCAGGCCGGTACCGGTGCAGGCGAGGAAGTGGTCGCCAGGGGAACCGGCGCGGACACCATGACGGCGCAGCTTGTCGAGGGGATCGCCATCACCGTGATGGACCGCCCGATCGCGCTTGCCGTCGCTGCGGTCATGGATCTGTCCGATATCGAGGCGCGGGTGGTTCGCTCGGCCGTTCCGATAATCGCCGGGCGCGATGTCTTCGATGCCGGGCGACTTGCCATCGATATCGAGGGGGCCACGATCCGCTGGATGGCCGAAGGGGAAGAGCCGGCCGGAACGAAGCTCGCGCTCACCGTCGCCAACGGGATCGAGACGATACCGGTGACCTTCGGAGGCGGGCATGTCGCCCAGGCGGATTTCGACCTGGGCAATGGCACGGGCTTGTTGATTTCAGCCGAACTGGCGAGCCGGCTTGGCTTGAAGCCCGTGGGCATCGAGCCGGGCGGAGGCATCGGCGGAGCCGCCGGCAGGCAGGTCGTCTACGTGCCCGAACTCGACATCGCGGGGAAGAGCTTCCACCATGTCCGGGCGCATGTGGCTGACGGCGACGCGGCCGCCAATGTCGGTGTCGACCTGCTTCGGCAATTCCGCATCGTCACCGATTTCCCGAACCGCCTGGTCTGGCTGCAGCCGCGCGAGTGAGAAGCGCTGCGCGACCCTTTTCCGGGCTTTTCCGGCGATGACGGAACACATCGCACCTTGCGCCGGTTAAGACGGGAAGGGGGAGATCATGAAGAAAACACTCGGTATAGTTTTATTTCTGGCTGCGATCCTGCTGCTGGTCGCGGCGCTCGCTTCGCTGGTGCCGACCGATGCCTGGTTCGTCCGGACCGTCGACCTGGTGCGAGAGCCGATGGCCTATCTGGCCGCGATCCTGCTGGTCATCGCCCTGTTCGTGAAGGTCTCCGTGCGCTGGGCGACCCTGGCGTCGCTGGGCCTGGTCATCGTCATCAATGTCTGGCGCATCTGGCCCTATTCCGCGCTGGCGTCCACGCAGCTTGGCCTTGCAGCCGAAGCGCCGCGCGCCAATGGCCAGTGCTTCACCGCGCTGGCGGCAAACGTGAAGCTGAAGAACGACCAATACGCCAAGATGGCGGAGCAGCTTCGCCGGTACGATCCCGACGTGCTGTTCCTGATGGAAACCGACGCGAAGTGGATTGCGGAGCTGGAGCCCGTCCTTGCGCAATACGGCCACGTCCATCGCCATCCGCAGGCCGAGGCTTTCGGACTGGTCTTCGCGTCGAAGGTGCCGGTGCTGAAGTCGAACGTGGTCGAGAATACGCATCGCGACACGCCGACGCTTTACGCGACCTTGCAGCCCGAAGGATCGCGGCCGGTCGAATTCATCGGCCTGCACCCGAAGCCGCCGCTGCCGGGTTGGGGAACGGAAATGCGGGACGAGAACATCGTCAATGCCGGGGTCCAGACGCCCGACCGGCTTCCCGACGCTTTCGTGATGGGCGATTTCAACGACGTGCCCTGGTCGAACACGACCGAAAAGTTCCGCAATTCCGGCGACTGGCGCGATCCCCGGATCGGCAGGGGGACCTATCCAAGCTTTCCGTCGGATTACCGGATGATCGGCTGGCCGCTGGACCAGCTGATGCTCAAGGGCGATCTCGACCTCGTCTCGTTCGAGGTTCTGCCCGACAATGGTTCGGATCACCGCGCGATGCTGGCACGTCTGTGCGCCAGTTCTTGATCAGGGCTTTGCACCGCGATGCCAGAGCCACTCAGAAACGCAGGAACGCCGATGCCGCATGACAGGCACCGGCGCCCCCGCCACTAAAGCCGGTTGATCAGCCGGGCATCGATACCGCGTCGGTGGCGTGGATCACGCCGTTGGAAGCCTTAAGGTCGGCCTGCACTACGGTGGCGGTGCCGCCGCTGGCGTCGGTCAGGATGACATTGCCGCCCGAAAGGCTGGCGGTCAGCATGCCGCCCTGCACGGTGGTCAGCTCGGCGGTGCCGCCATTGTTCTGGATCATGCCGATCAGCTGTTCCGCGCTCACGTTACCCGGCACGACGTGATAGGTCAGGACCGAGCGGAGCTGCCCCTCGTTCTCAGGCTTAAGCAGTTCGGTCACCGTGCCTGCGGGCAGCTTCTCGAAAGCGGCATCGGTCGGGGCAAAGACGGTGAAGGGGCCTTCGCCTCCCAGTGTTTCGGCGAGATTGGCGGCCTTTACCGCGGCGACGAGCGTTTCGTGCTGGGGCGAACCGGCCGCTGTTTCGACGATGGTGGAGCTCGCATGCTCCGACCCTGCATGATGATCGGCATAGGCAGGCGCGGCGGCGGTCAGCGCAAGCGCTGCGGCAAGGGAGATGGCGAGTTTCATGGGAAACCTCTTGTTCAGGGGAGGGGGCTTTGCGGGGGGTAGGCCAGCCAGAGAGCCGGCAATGGTTGAACAGGACCTGCAGGTGGGTGGGAGCCCTGCAGGTCCTGTTCCTTCCGGAATCACGGCATCATCAATGCGCCGGTCATCCAGGTGGTGGTGAGTGCACCGATCGCGAGTGCGAGACTGAAGCCAAGAACATATCGGACCACATGTTCTTCGCTTCCGCCCCGAACGTCGTCAGAGCCGTAGCTTTCTTCCTCTTCCAGTAATGGCATTGCATCCTCCTCTTGGATAGTGCGAGCCGTGATTTGGAAGATGCGCCTGAACACCCGGATCAACAACCTGTCCCAAGGTGCAGCCAAGAAGACCGGAAAGTTATTTC
>JAPYSD010000284.1 GCA_029936705.1 Croceicoccus sp.
GTTTCGGACACTCGCATCCTGTCTATTCTGGTCGAGGCGCGAAATGCGCTCGCTACCGCCGCCATTACATTCGCCCTGTTTGGCGTGTTCCTGCAGTTACTGCTTGGGTCCGAGACGACTGCGCGATTGGCCCGTTCACTAACTCAAGCTATTTTCAACAATCGTGAGCTGCTTGATAATTTTTCTTCCGCAACTAAACGGGAATTCGTCATAAATCTGATGAAATCGACGCTCGGCGATAATATTGGCTCGGCTGTCGCCGATGGCATGGTCCATCCACTTATGGATCCCGGTCCGCGTTTTCGTCGAAACTTCGAATATCACATCAATGTGCTGGCCGACGCGGACATTGAAGCAGATCTCAAAGGCCAGACGCTAGGCAGCAAGCATTTAAACACGCTTTTTCCAACGACCCGTTATCGCTGGATCGAAGAGTGTCTCACATATCAGAAATTTGATCCAAAAATGGGCGAAGACGGCGACGGCATCAATCGCGGCCCTTTCAATATCTTGTTGATTTTCGACAAGAGCGCGCTCTCGACAGCCTATCGGCTGGACAATATTTTCTGCCGGGTCATGGTCGATCTGGATCGATCGGACCAGGACGTGATCTTCGCGCTTGAAGACAGCGACTTCGATTCTCTGGTTCGGGAGGTGATGCAGCTAAGGTGCGGCATTCGCAAAGGTGCCCAGATCAGTCCCGTCGATTTCGCGGTTAGAGTAGAAAGACAAGGGGTTGCCAACGATCAGGGCGATCGACCTGGAATGGTCCGGATAGAGGTTGGCGCATTCGAAGACACAACTTCTGACAGTCAGCTAGAGATAGCGCTTCGTTATCCATACGATCGAAGCGTGAGCACTTACACTGTGGGGCTTCCGCAACCTGTAAACGGCGTTCTCGTGAAATTCTCCACCACGCCTGATATGATCCTGATGGAGCCAATGACCTATCTGACATCGGCTCGCTCCGAACCGATCGATCGCCATGACACCCGAGCGCATTTCAGTGAAATACGATTAAAGGGATGGATCTTTCCGACCAGCGGAATCACCTACAGTTGGAAGAGTAAAAATGGGGAAGATCATTCGGGTCGCGCATAGCCGTACCAGGCACTTGATCCCATGCCACCGTTGACGATGTAAAGCGCGTCGCCCCAGTCGTAATGCCACCACTCGGCATAATGATTTCGAAATCCAACCTCGCTCATCGCGTTGAATAGGGTCCGGCGATTACGCAAGCGTTCGTCATCAACACAGATATCGCCCTTTGCCAACGCTCGTTCATAAAAATCGGTATGTGCGATCTCACCCATCTCATCGAAGCCGCAGCCCATATCCGCGATCGTTCCATCCCGTTTTACAAGCGTGCAATCGACCGCCCCGCCGGTTAAATGGGCAGGCACGCCTGAACGCTGCTGCCGGTCCGGTACGACGGGTTTGGAAACATAGGGCGAGATGGCATCATGGCATCGACTAGCGCTCGCGTCGGGATTTTTCCGGCGAAAGCAGTCCGCGAAGAAGTCCCAGATGCCTTGCTGAGCCGAGGGAGATCGCCAAGCATCGTGAACGTACAATTGAAAACCCAGCGGTTGGAGAACTTCATTGGCGCGAACCAGCATGTCGACGACAGATGCGCGCGCAAATAGTCTTGGTACCGCACCATCCAATTGACGATAATAAGGTGAGTTTTTGCCGTCGTCGCGCGCGTAATAGGGTTCTCCCGCAATACCGCGCCTTTGCAAATCTACAAGTGCTTCAGAAAATCGCGGATCTTCAATATCAATAGATACCTGCATCGCCTCGTCAGTCGAGACGGGATCTTGCATTGGAATGGGACGTGATAGGTCTGTTGCCATCGGCATAAATCTTTCGCACTCGAATTGATGGTTAGCAGTCGCGAGTTATGGCTTTGGTATCGTAACCCCGACGCGCCCCGCCCGATCGATTAAGGATGCTCAAGCGTCGACCCATACTCTTCAGCTCGGCTAGGCTTTCTGAGGCGATCTACTGGCCGACCTCGAATCATCTCAATGCCAGATAACTAACATCGACTTTGTCGGCCAGCTCCTGCGCTTTCCACGCGAGCCCCGTACGAGCCATTCTGCATTGCTTTCGATCCATGCTGATAGATTTGTATCGTTGCGAACATGAGGCTCAAGAGACTGAACGAGGGGGTGGCTGCCTCTAGCGCTCGGCCTGAACGACGACCGTTGTTTAATACAAAAACTACTATGAAAACGACCAGCATACACGCGCCCAGCGTTGAGATAAATTCACTTCATTGCCGAAAAATATTCACAGCCACCGAAATCGCACCGGGCATTGCCTGCTCACTGAATAAGTATTGGCGGTTTTTAGACCGGATAAAGTCGTTCACATCACCTCCAGCGAACGTCTGCTTTTGACAGAATCCACCCCTGACATTTTCTGCAGCGGATAGTCCGCTAAGCGCCCCAATTACCGTCATTAGCCTGACGGCCTCTGGCTTCTGAAAGCTTCCATAGCGGCCTGATCCGGTTGTGTCAGACTCGAAGGTTTTCTTGCGATCCGTCAAATTCGCAACATAGGGTATTTTTACAATATTCAACTTTGCCAGATTATCGAAAGTGCGACTTGCATTCAGAGGGAATTGAATAGTGTGTGAAGGGTCGACACAGATCTGAAAGCCACTTCGCTTTCAAGCGCAGTCACAGAGCGTCATCGAGCCGGACCAGCCACAATCCAAGTGGGAGGATGCACGAGGTAGCGAGCCGCGCTTCTCCTCACCTGGTCGGCACTGGCCTGTCCGATCGTGAAGGCACCGCCATCAAGAACGCTATGCGCTAGCGTTAGGGCTGCTCGATCTCCTGTTTGCCAATTTGCTTCACGCTGAGCGGAAAGGCTGGCATTGGCGATACGCAATTCTTGATCCTCGATGGGTTCTTGGGCAATGCGCTGCAACTCGCGTTCCACGATTGCTCGAGCTTCGCTGGCGTTTCCTTCGGAGACCGGTACTTCTATCGTTAGTAGCCGCTCGGCCGTCCGATGGCTGACGTTGGTCCTGATGCCGTAGGTCAAACCCCGTTCTACCCGCAAGATTCGATCAAGCCGGCCGGTAGTGTTTGCAGTCAGGACAGAAAGCGCGGCCTCCAGCCCCTCTGAATCGGGTGCGCCGACGGGTGGGAGCGGCAACGCCGCTAGTATCAAGGCCTGACTTCCAGGCACGCCGACCGCAATCCCCTCGCTACCTTCCAACTTTGGATATTCGACCGAGCAGTTGCTTGGGTTGCCGGCACCATGTCTCTCCAGATCGGCACGCAGTGGCGCAGTCATGTCCGCAGGATCAGGCCCCACATAGATCGCGTGCAGTCCCGGCCCGCGCCAGCATGCTGACATTTCTTGCAGATTGGCGCTTTCGACATTGGCCAAGGTTTCGCTGCTTGCGGCTTGGCGGCCATAAAGTTCGGGGACGAGATGGCTCGGTAGGCTAAGCACGTTGGCTTGCTGTTCCGATACCTTGCCACGAACGCCTGCCAGCGATGCAGCAAAAGTCTCCGGACCGACGCCGCCCAGATCAATCGCCCGAATGAGGATCGGCGCCGCTGCCCGGAACGCGTCCGAAGGCACCTGCAAAAGCGCGACCACGGCCTCTGGATGCTCCTCCAGCGTGAGCGTCGCACCTAGCGTATTGAGCGCTTCGCGAACCGATGCGCCCTCTGCCGATCGCTGATCGAGCAGCGCGGCCAGCGCCACCTCGCGAACACCGGCGCGGACATCGCCACGTTCCGCTCCGGGCAGGATCAGGGCCAGTCGCGCGAGGTCCCCGCTTCGCTCGACGATCGAAAGAATGGCCCCTCCCGCCAATGTCGTTGTCATCGGGTCGGGAGGAACGAATCTGGCCGTTTCGCCGATCGGCGGCGGCGCAATAGGCCGGGTGGTCGCTCGGTTCGATAGTGATACCGATGGCTCGAAAACCAGGGTATAATGATTGGCGCCGACCCAATTCCGCGCGGCAGCACGCACGGCGTCAGCCTTGGGCTTGGCATAGCGGGCAAGCCGAAAGCGCCAAGCCGTGGGATCGCCATTGAACCCTTCGCTTGAGGCGATCGTGTCGGCGCGACCGCCGAACCCGCCCAGCCTCTCCATCCGCGCAAGCAGGTTTGCCCGCCGTTTTGCGGCCGCTGCGGCGATCCGCGCGTCACTAATATGGGCAATGGCGAGTTCGGTCTGCTGGGATATCCATGCTTCGACATCGTTCGACTGCGTGCCCTCCGCCGAAGTCGCATCGATAACAATCTGGCTGCTCAGACCCTGCTCGATGACGTAAGCGCTGGCCGTAGTCACCAACGCGCTATCTCCCGCCGCTGCTTCCAGTCGCTGCCGCAGGACATCGCCGAAGAGGCCGAGATCGATTGCTTCGGGAGAGCCGTAGCCGGGCAGGTTCCAGACCCGGAATATACGCGGGCTCGGCACGGCATCGGCTACTACGTCGCGCCGCGCGCCGGAAAGAGGAGCGGGCCACTCGGCCGCACGGGTAACACGCTTGCCGCTGGGGATAGGACCGAAATGTCGTTCGACAAGCTCGCGGGCACGTGCCGGGGCAACGTCGCCAGCCAGCACGAGGATGGCATTGGCCGGGGTGTAGTAGCGGCGATGAAAGGCCCGAACCTCCTCCAGATCGGCCTCCGCGAGCTCCTCGATCTCACCAAGTGTGTCGCGCGCGTAGGGATGATCCGGATAGGTCGCGGCGGAGATACGGGTCCATACCGATCCCGCCGGTCCAGAGCGGTTCTGACGCAGTTCGTTCTCAACCACCGCCCTTTCCGAGTTCAAGGTCTTCTGCGTGACCATGGGGGCGAGCGCGGCCATTCGGTCAGCCTCGCGCCACAGGACGTATTCGAGCGCGCCGGTGGGCACGGTCTGAAAGTAGGTGGTGCGATCGGGTGCCGTCCCCGCATTGGTGTCGGTCGCGCCGATCCTGCGCATGTCGGCCCAATAGTCATCCGGTGCGTTCTCGCTTCCGCGGAACATCAGATGTTCGAACAGGTGGGCAAAGCCCGATCGCCCCAGCGGATCCTCGACCGAACCCACCCGATACCAGAGATGGACAGCGACGCGAGGCGCAGACCGGTCCTCGGCGACGATTAGAGTAAGACCGTTATCCAGAACCTCGCGGTGGATATTCTCGACAGATCGCTGCGCTCCAGCCTGGCAGGGGATCAGGATCGAGAGAAATAAGAGAAGCCAACGCACTGTGACAGACCTAAGCAAAAGACGGTTCATCGCAATACGATTCTGCTACAATTTTCGCCTTTAAACGCGAGAACTGAACTTCCGCTTCATCGGATCCGACGCCGGAAGCAGTCAGTCTGCTGTCGGCCCAACTGCTGTCGCCAGTGAATGCCTGAACGTAGGGC
>JAPYSD010000285.1 GCA_029936705.1 Croceicoccus sp.
TCGAACAGGCCAAAAACAATCCCGAGTTGGCCCGTCAGCTTGGGCTCGAAGCGCCCGCATCCGAGAAGCCGTCTCCGGAGGCCATACAGCGCGGTCATGAGGATCTTGGTGCCGGAGGTAGGGCGAGCGCCTACATCGAACGCGAGGAGGCCTTGGCGCACGATCCGAACGGCTCTGCCGTATTGCTTTCAAACATCTCCGCAGGGGTGTCCTAATCTACGTGTAGAAGTAGCATGAAATCTGGGAAAATTCCTACCCGATCGCGCTTTTCAGCATTCCAGCAATGAAAAGCAAAGCGGCCATTAACAACGCAAATACCGCAGCACGTGCAACATACCAGATCATGTCTGTCGGCTCTGGCCGGGTGTCATCTAGGAATTGGTCCATCGCACCTGCCGCCGCTTCTGGTTGCGGTTCGGTCTGTTCTATCGGCGACAGAAGAGCAGCAGCACTGACTTCGGACTTCGGAATGGGGTCGAGGAATTTGCATCCTCGAGCGGGGCCATGAACCCAAATAACCTCTGCAGCGTATTGGCCGCCCATAGGGAAAACGACTTCAAACTGATCGCCTACTTGCAAATCTGCCTCAGTGTCGATCCGCAGGCCGTGTTCGGATAAGTCGCGAACCGTCGCATAGTCGCCATCTGAACCATCTTTGGCTTCAACCTCGAGGCGCATCGCTCTTCGAGGTTTTGCGCGCCAGCCACGAAATGAATAGTCCCTGTGAATGCGTGCAACGATCATAGCTGGCCTCCGTAAGCCAGGCTCTACTACAAATGTTAAAAGTGATTTAAGCTCAGCGGGCTAGCCAAACCTGACAGCCGTTTTCATGTTTCGATCGAGGCATCGACAGATGTTTTCGCTGAAGTGTGCGGCCGGAGCGTGGATGGCACGACACAACCTGTCTTATCGATCTGTAACGTTAGGTATGACTGACATAGTGTTCTATCTGATCGGAACACCCGGAACACCCGGAACACCCGGAACCCCATGGACGGGTAAGGAGCGCGAAGAATGGCGCGCAAGCCAGCCTCGTCTCCGCAGCTATGCCAATGACGTGGTGCCAAGGATCGAGGCATTGGCGTCGCGCTTCGACGTTTCGGTCTATGGCACACTCGACTATGACGGAGACGTTTATCCGCTGTATGCGCTGCGCAATGGCGCGCCCGATCCGGCATTGCCTACCGCGCTGGTAACCGGCGGCGTTCACGGTTACGAGACCAGCGGCGTCATGGGGGCACTCGAATTCGTCGAAACGCGTGCAGCCGACTATGACGGGAAGGTCAATCTCCTGATCGTGGTCTGCGTCAGCCCGTGGGGCTACGAGCGGATCAACCGCTGGAACCATGACGCGCTCGACCCCAACCGCAACTTCCGAGAGGGCACCGGGGCCGCCGAGTGTGCGCATCTCATGGCGCTCGTCGCGGTGCAGCCGGGTCCGTTCCTCATGCACATCGATCTGCATGAGACAACCGACAGCGACGAGACCGAATTCCGTCCTGCGCTCGCGGGACGCGACGGCACTGATTACGATCCGGACACGGCACTGGACGAGGCATCGCGCGCGGTCGCCTCGCCCGCGGGTTTGGTCGATACGGCGCAAGCCTTAGTTATCGGTCGTTTTGGGCGTGGTTATTCAACGCTGCGACAAAATCAATAAATGACGAATCTACGTCTTGATATGTCCCCGACGCGGCTACTCGGCGTATTAGCTCCTGTTCAGCAGCAAGCATCTCGTCATCTGTCATCCCTGCAAAAAATTCGAACTCTGGTCGATTGGTGAAATGCGGCTCCGTCGGTATGCTTTGAAGCCAATCGCAGAAACGCATAATGCGGTTATTCAAATCATGCTCCTAACAAGTTTAAATTAATTCGCGAGCGATTCAAAAAACCCTATGCTAGCCGACCAGCCATTTGCATCCGACAGGTAGACCTGATGACATCCCCTTATGGCGCTTTTTGGACCGATTATTTATCATGCTACCATTTTTCCAATCAATAGGATCTAAGCTGGGTCTTGTTGTTTGTGCGGGCTGTTCCGTAGGCAAGACACATATGCGACCAATTATATAGTCCGCCCCGATTGGTCACCACGGTCGCTAAGCCAATTTTCAACGATTGAGGCAACGGAATTGACCACCGGTCTACGAATGAGTTCCGAATGCGTCGCAGTTAGTTGGAGTTTGGTAATATCCTCTCCGACGAGCATATGCTTCCAACCCGACCACCCGGCGGGGTTTTGGAAATGGTCGGTCGCACGGACCCTGCCGGCAGTTATCAGCAGCGTTGATGAGCTACGCGGAGTGTAGCGTAAACTTGCTTCCGCCTTTATCAAATTCACACTGTAAGCTCGGTGTTCAGCTTCAATGAAGTCGGGAAGGTAGTCGCGCCAAAACTTGCCGAACGAATTGGGAAACCAGAATTTTAGCGATCGCAGGAGTCTTTTCAGTGAAATTTGGAGGCCACCTTGTTTTATCGACGGCCAGAGTTGGTTCATTACCCAAGTGAGCCATTCTGCGGTTGTGGCATCGCAGTGAGATATTTGAGGGTCGACTAGTATCAGGCGGGTCTCGCGTCCTCGCTTCTCAAGCTCTTGCGCCAGCGCGTAGGCAACAGCGCCGCCGACCGAATAACCGAGCAGCGCAAGGGTACCCTCAGGTTTTTCCTTTTCGATTAGGGGGACGAGTGACGCCGTCAGCGTTTCCATAATCGGCTTGGCAATCAAGCCCTCAAGTAAGGGCAATGTGTGAAGTTTGACCAGCTTTCGATGGGCGATTTTTGGACACAAGCTGTCGTAGTCGCGATCGCTCCCACTTATTCCTGGTGCGAAAAAGATCGGTTCGCCCTGATAATTGCCGTCAAATGTGATAAGTGATTGTCTGTTCTTCTGCCGATCAAGCTCGAGAACTATTTCGCGCGGGGTTGAATGATGCGCGAGCAAGCTTGCAGAGAGCGGCTGTCCTAAAATTTCCTCAAGTTGCATAGCCAAGCCTATGCACATGAGTGAGTCGCCCCCCATCGCAAAAAAATCATCATCAGGTCCCAGCGGTTTGCGCGAAAGCGCATTGCCAAAAACCTTTCCGATCATTTCTGAAGGGTCGGTTGTTCTCTCATCGGAAATCGGCTTTCCAGGCGGAAGTGTGAGCGCCTTTGCCTCTTCCAAAAGTTTGGCTCGGTCGATCTTGCCACTTGGCAGGCGAGGGATAGTCTCAAGCCATTCAAGCCGATGAGGCACCATACTGGCTGGTAGGCGCTGACGGATGGTGTGACGCACTGCTTCTTTGACACTGTGCCTCACGGCCCCGCTAGTGCTCGAACTTATGAAGCCAACCAGATGCGACCCCCATTCCGCGAGCGGCAGGACTACCGTCCCTGCATCAGATATAGCGTTGCTCGCGATCATCGCTGCGTCGATTTCTGCCAGTTCGATACGATGACCACGCAGCTTCACCTGGTCGTCGCCCCGACCGAGGATTTCCAGATGTCCTACATCGTTGATGCGGCCAATGTCTCCAGTCTTGTAGACCCTGTCATGAGTGATGGGATCAATCACGAAACGTTTCTCGGTCAATGCTGGATCGGTGAGATAGCCCATAGCTAGCCCGGGGCCGCCTATATAGATTTCACCCGGCTCGCCTTTACTAATCGGCTCGCCTGTCTGGAAATCGCGAATATGGAGCTTCGCACCTGCTACCGGCTTACCGACATCGGGTGCGTGTATGCTATTCCGGTCCACTGCCGAAATGGTCGAGCAAATGGAACCTTCGGTGAGACCATAGTGATTATAGATACGGCACCCGACGCAGGCCGCAAATATTGCATTCGCCGTGTCGCGAGTGAGCATTTCGCCGCCGCAATTGATTACCTGCACCGAGGCCGGGATCGCGTTGGCCTGCGCCAATTGTCGCAAAACGCTTGGAACACCTTGCATGAGGGTAGGTCGCTCGCTCGCGGTAAAGGCTTCAAGCGGATGGTCTTTTAAAAGGATGGCGCCGCCGCAAGCCAGGGGCGCGAAGATTTCGAAGACCGAAGGATCGAAAGATATTGATGTGACCGCTGCGACCTGCTGCAACTCGTTCGCGTGGAAGTGGCGGATCGATGTTTCAATATATCGGCTTGCAGTATGACCTAGCAAAACTCCCTTGGGCTGGCCGTTCGATCCCGAAGTATACAGAATGTAGGCAGGATCGGTCGCACTAGTTGCTATCTTCGGATCCGAATCTGCGGAATCTATTTCCTTGCAGTTGATAAACTGGCCTGCAAATCCCGCTGGAACTAGATTAGGATCGAGCGCGAGCATGGCCTTTGCCTTGCTGTCTTGGAGAATCCAAGCAATCCGCTCTGCCGGTAATGCAACATCGATTGGAACATAGACGCAACCGATTTTCATGCTTCCGAGCATGGCTGCAATGAGGTCAGTCGAACGCGGCAATGCAATTGCAATACGATCTCTGGACGACAAACCACAGCCGAGTTTTGCATTGGCGAACTGATTTGCCCGCTCGTTTAGCGCCCGGTAAGTGGTCCGCTCGCCTCTGTGGATGATAGCAACAGCATGAGGTGCGCGCCTCAGCTGGCTCGTAAACATCTTGTCCAAACGGATCGAAGTGGCCTCTCGAAGCATATCGGACATATTTTCCTACGATTCACTATATTCAAAGCTGTAATAGACGATTTCGACATTTCTAGCGCCTTAGCCTCGACTGGGAGTGACGTTTTCGGCACCGTCTACGTGTCGGGGTTCAGGTTGTGCTGAGCTGACGGCAAAGCAGCAACAAGAAGAAATATTTCGAAAATCTCCTAAACTTAATATGCCTGAAGCGAGGACGCAGCGTTCAACAAACGAAAATGAACGACGACCTTTCAGTTCTGGCTTAAGGCAATCAGCATTTTGCGTCGAAGGAAGACGATTGGACGTGGTGCCGCGATCCGGAAGGGCAAGCCAAAGATCACGCAAGCAAATCGATCGCGACCGCGCAGTTTCAATGACGAGCCTAGACCGCCTCAGCCATGCAATAGGAACACTCGTTGAAAAGACCGATAAAAGCTTTAATCTGGCCAAATCGGTGTCAATCCGGATGCCGGCGAAAGCGCCGCCAGAGACACCGCAGCGATCCATCGATCGTCTCCGCGCACGTGCAAGGTTAAGCGTTTACATGAACGCGAGCAGGCTTTCTCACGCAATACCAAAATCGACGCTTTATGCAGAATGCGGATATCGAAGCTCGTATCGAGGTAGGAGATCAACACAGGGAATTCGCCAACGAGAAACCCAAAGGCACTGAGCCGATCCGGACCCAAAAATGTGATGTTGGTCTCTTCAGGATTTTGAAGACCAGATCATCATGCGCCAAGACGACTTTCCTGAGTTCGATCTCGAAGCACGTCGG
>JAPYSD010000286.1 GCA_029936705.1 Croceicoccus sp.
CTTCAAGATACTGCGCCGAGAGAAACCTGAGATCGAGGCCGTCTATGCCTATGCCGATCCGGTCATTCGCCGCGATGCGGACGGTCAGATAGTTCTGCCGGGCCACGTAGGTCAGCTCTACGCGGCGCTAAGTTCGAAATGCCTCGGACGCAGTTCCGCGCGAAGTCTGCAGATCATGGCGAACGGATGCGTCGCGAGCGAGCGCTCCCTTTCCAAGATCCGAAACGATGAGCGCGGCCGCGAATATGCCGTGAGGCAGCTCCTTGCGGCTGGGGCGCCCGAACGGGAGACAGGCGAGGAACCGCGCGACTGGATTGCGCGCCTCTCGCATGAAGGTTTCCTCACCAGGGTTCGCCACCCGGGGAACTGGATCTACAGCTTTCCCCTCACGCGCGCAGCACGCCGCGCCGCCAACGATCTCAGCGCCGTTCCAGCACCGAAGCGTGATCCGCTGATTACCGAGGGCGACGTTACGCGGCTGCGCATCCAGGCAAACTTGGCCGCCTGAGACGACAGATCCTATAAACCTCGTATGGAACTCGACTTCACCGCGATTGAAAAGGAGATCGTCACCAGCCGTCCGGAGACTTTCGATCTGCTGGGAAAACCGATGCGTACCTGGCCGGTGATTTACCTCACCCCGCCATGGGGTTTTGCATATAGGGGGCCCAAGGGTGAAGGCCGGGTTAGCAGGAAAACACCCACCTTCGGCCTGTCCGAGCTTGCCACGATCCCCATTTCACGGCTTCTTTCCGACGACGGGGTCGTGCTCATGTGGGTGCCTGACGGCCGCATTCCTCTCGCGCTCGAACTACTCTCGATCTGGGGCCTGCGCTTTAATGGCATGCCATTCCTCTGGGCCAAAACCCGTGACGACACGGTTCTCGAGAGCTTGCACCACGAATACGATCTACCGATGGGCAACGGCTATATCACGCGCGGGAATCCAATGCCCTTGGTCATGGGTGTCCGCGGCGAGCCTTCGCTGCGCAAACACAGGATAGATGGTCAGCTGCGACCGCGTCACGATATCCGCAAGCTACAGTTCGCTCCCAGGGTCGAGCGGATGAAAGCTCACCCGAAATTCCGCGGCCTCATCTCGCAGCTCTACGACGGCCCCTATCTCGAGATATTCGGAGACGGAGAAGAGGGCTGGGACCATTGGACGCCTGACTGGCTTCAAACCTCCGGCTAATCTGCCCGAATTCCAATGCTCCGCAGCAAGCTTTTGAAAAGATTGGTCTGGTAGTTGACCAGGAGAAGGATGTGTCCTCCAGTCGGAGGGAAAAGTTTTTTCAAAAGGAAGCCGCCATGCGCAATGACCGCATCACGAAGCCGATGACGCTCGAACAAAGACGAGAGATGCATTCGCTCGATAATCGCGACATTGCCGCACCGTTCGCCCGCGAACTCGAGCCAAGGCAGGACTATCCCCGCGCAGTTCCCATGCCCGCCGAACATAGCAACGAGATGGGCAATCATGCGCTGGGCGTTCCGCTTCCCGGCGGGAACAGCCTGAATGTGGTGACGAACCACAACACTCATCTCACGCGCAAGGAATGGATCGTTCGAGGCGTCCTGGGCGCTTTGGGCCGGGCTGCGGCGTGGCCGTTCAAGCTTGTCGGCGACCTCATCAGCCAGCTCCTCGGCGGCATAATCGCCGCCGTTCTCGGCATCTTGAAGCTGGCTCTGATCATCATTGCCGTACCGACCCTGCTCTGGCTCGGCTTCATGCTCCTCGAACAGCTGCAAGGAGCAGAGAGCATCGATGAAGGAGCCGGCATCGTCGTCGACAACGCTGGCTCTGTGGCAAACGGCGTAGGAAACGCGATCACCAAGTGATCACGCTGCCAGCGGCTCAGCGCTCGCAGCCATGATCTTTTCGTAGGATTCCGCGTCGCGTCCACTGATCGTGGCGCGGATCCGCGAAAGGTGCATATCCGGAACCACCGAGACTGCCAGCGGAACGAGACTGCCCTCTTCATCTGAAAAGTCGACAAGCAGAAGCGGATCTGCCTGGGCAAGGTCTTCGAGAAAGGACGCTTGAACCGGGTCCAGCCCATAGGCGATGCAGACATTGCGCAGTCCGCGAACCTCATAGCGTGCGAAATCCGCGGGTAGATGGGGGTCTTCACCCTCGGCCAGCGTGCGCGCCTCGAAATGAATCACCACCGACAAGCCCTCGAAGACATGGCCCTTGCCAAGCGATAGCAGGCAATCGGTCATCACGGCGAACCAGTCCATGCCGTCGGCCGTGCTCAGATCAAGGTTTTGCTCTGAGATCAGGCGAAGCATCTCGATCGTTCCTTCCGCTTCCCGCCGATCATGACGGATCGACAGGTTGAACTTTCTCTCGAATTCAGCATCGACGAAAGCGGGCAGGGGCGGGCAATCCGCGCCGCTCATGCGTGCACGCAGCAAGTCCCACGCAACCGGCCTGCGGAAATGCACCGCTTCGACGAGAGGCAGGCAAGAGTTGTTCGCCGCAAGATCCCTGATCTCGCTCCAGTTAGCCCCGAATATCCTGACCTCGATTTCTTCATCGCCTTGCCCGGCGTCATCGTCGCCAAGGACGCCGCTCACCTCGCTCAAGTCGAGATACACGGCCTCATGCCCGTCGATCCGCCGTACAACCTCGGCCGCCGTCTCAGGTGACAGATCATAGGCGATAGGCACGATGATCGCGCGCTCGAACCCCGTAATCGCCGCCGCGACGCCCCACTGGTCGGATGCACTCTCAGTGCCCGAGTGAACGCTATCGTCGCGCAGCCGAGTAAGGTTCACGCCTCTCATGCCCGCGCCTATCCAATTATGGTCTTCAGGATAGATGCATTCGAAGCGCGACTTTCCTGCAACAGTTGAAGCTTCACGAAGTGCAATCTTGATCGCTCTCTCCGCATCCTTGGGAGTTTCCGGCATGGAGACCCCCCAGCGCTTGACAATTTGTCGCGTGTTCTCAAGCAGCTCGGCTTCTCGAGCGGGGGAATCAATGGGCACTTCGAAAACTCCAGCTTCGTTAACGTTCGCTTTGACCTTCAAGGTTATAGGAAGCCCGCCGGTATCCTACAAACTCTCCGGAAATTCTCAGGAAGGGTGGACCTCAGTCTTTTGCCGGACTGGGTGTTGAGTATTATTTAGGGGAAAATTCATGTCTGTTTATCTGAAGCGCACCATGGGCATGGCCGTAAGTGCAATCGCAATGGCCAGCCTCGCAGCATGCGGTGGTGGCGGTTCAGGAGGAGGCATCGGCTCCACTCCGACCCCGCCGCCGCTTCCGGCTCCTTCGCCCGCTCCATCGCCGGCACCGTCCCCGGCACCGACGCCCGCACCGACGCCCGCACCGACGCCCGCACCGACGCCGGCACCCACTCCCGCTCCGACGCCTGCTCCCGCTCCGGCTCCGACTCCGACGTGTGATCCGAACTGTGCTCCGGTGGCTCCTCCCGAAGGCTTCGTGATCACCCCCGATATCGATCAGCCGCAGCGGTCGAAGAACGACACCGACGAATTTCGCACGAACTATGTCGGCAAGGAATTCACCAACGCCCTGTTCGCAATCGACAACGGCTGGACTGGTGAGGGCGTGCTCATCGGCGTCATGGACGACGGCGTCGTCGAGGTTGGCGATCTCGAAGGCCAGATCTCGGACTTGTCGAAGGATTTCGGCGGACTGCTGGTCGATGGCGTCTTGCAGAAGCGCGATGTCATTGGCGACGAGTTCTCGGAACATGGCACTCCCGTCGCTGCCATCATCGCTGGCAAGGCCGATGGCAAGGGAGTGATGGGCTATGCCCCCGACGCCAAGATCGTCGCTCTGCGCGTCCAGATGATGGACGAGGAAGGCAATGAAATCGTCGGCGTCAACGCAAACCAAGCATTGGAATACGCAGCAGAAATCGGCCTCAAGATCATCAACCGTTCCCTGGCAACCAAAGGTAGTGGAAGCGTTCCCTACCAGAACGCCATGGCCGAATTTGCAAAGTCCGGTGGGCTCGTCATCTCCAGTGCCGGCAACGACGCCGCAGACAATCCCGCTGATGCCGTCGACGTAACGGCCGAGAACGAGAAAGGCTGGCTCTTCGTCGCTTCGCTCGAACCCAACCAGACTACCTACAAGCTCGCTTCGTACTCGAATGCCTGCGGATCGATGATGGACCGCTGCGTTACCGCGCCTGGCACCAACATGGCGATCGGCACCGATGGTGAACTCCAGCCCTTTAGCGGCACCAGTTCTGCAGCACCCGTCGTCAGCGGCCTCGCGGCAACGATCCTTTCGAAGTGGCCCCAGCTGTCCGGCCAGGAAGTCGGCGAGGTTATCATGGCGACCGCCAAAGACCTTGGCGAAGAAGGCGTGGATCCGGTCTTCGGGCACGGCCTGGTCGACTTCAAGGCTGCCCTCGAACCTGTCGAGCCGACGCTGTCGAACGGCACGGTCCAGACCTCGCTTGCTGGCTCGACTGCAGCCGTGCCGGCTGCCATGGGCGGCGAGGACATTCAGACCGCCCTCGCTTCGGTCACGATCGTCGATGCATTCGGGCGCGACTATACCGGCAACCTGTCGGGGCTCGTCGTTCAGCCGGCATCGGCTGACGGCAGCTGGATGCGCCGCCAAGTCGAAAACCAGGCCAACTCGGGCGGCGCGAGCTTTGCCTTCGACGGCATGAGCGGTTCTGTAGCCTATGCAGGCTACCGCTACGGACCTGAAGAGAACGAGGTGGACACGCAGCTCGTCAACGCGCAGTTCGCTTTCACGAATGGCCGCACGACCTACACCGCTGCGTTCTCGTCGCTCGACAACGTCCAGGACACCATGATGGGGCTCGCACCCACCTCGGACGCCATGCTCGCACACTCGCCCGTCGCCGACTACTCGTTCGGACTCGCCCGCCAGATTGGCGGCACCGAGGTCGGCTTCAGCATGCACACCGGCCAGAACGAACTCTCCGAGGCCAATGGCGCCATGGTCAGCATGAGCCGCGGCGCCACCAAGGTGAAGCTGGCGTACATCGATGAGCAGGGCAGCCTGTTCGGCACGCCGGTCGGCTCAGGCGCGATGCGCCTGGGCGACGGTTCGCAAACGGCCTTCATCGAGGGATCGAGCGCCTTCGACATCGGCAGCTGGGCGTTCGATGCCTACGCAAGCGCCAACGTGACGCGCATCGACATGGCCAGCGACACGCTGCTGACCGACGCGAGCGACATGGTCGGCATTCGCTTCGGCATGATCGCAAGCAAGGCGGCCCTTGGCGGCCGCCTCAGCTTCGGCATCGCGCAGCCTCTCACCGTCGTGAGCGGGCAGGGCACGTTCACCCTAGGTTCGGGCTATGATCTCGCGTCGCGTTCGCTGACCTTTGCCGATCACACGGTGGACTTCTCCGGCACGATCAACC
>JAPYSD010000287.1 GCA_029936705.1 Croceicoccus sp.
CCTGCGGCATTGACCGCGGCGATACGCTGGCCGGGCCGCAGCAGGATCACGGCATAGGGCAGGCTGGCGATCACCTTCGCGTGATCGGGCGATGACCGCACCGCCTCGCTGATCGTACCCGCCAGGGTCACGCGGCGGCGGCCTTCCGGCTGTCGTCGAACAGGGGCAGATAAAATTCCCGCAGCGCTGCCAGCACCTTGTCCGCATCGTCGATGAAGTTCACCATGTTACGGAACTCGGCCGAGCCCTTCAGCCCCTTGGTATACCAGCCGAGATGCTTGCGCGCCATTTTCACCCCCGTATCGCCGCCATAATGGTCGAGCATGGCGCGATAATGTTCGGTCACGAGCGCCAGTTGGTCGGGCAATGACGGATCCGGGCGCACTTCGCGTCCTTCAAGCCAGTCCATTACCTGTCCCAGCAGCCACGGCCTGCCATACGCGCCGCGACCGATCATCACCCCGTCCGCACCGCTCTGATCAAGCGCGGCGGCGGCGTCGTCGATACTGCAGATGTCGCCGTTGACGATGACGGGGATCGATACCGCGTCCTTCACCTTGCGCACGAAGGTCCAGTCGGCGCTGCCCTTGTACATCTGGTTGCGCGTGCGGCCGTGGACGGTGACCATGGCGGCGCCCAGGTCCTGCGCGATGCGCGCCAGTTCGGGCGCGTTGAGCGAATCGTGGTCCCAGCCCATCCGCATCTTGACCGTGACGGGCACCGATACCGCCGCGATCGTCGCCTTCATCAACTGCGTCGCCAGCGGTATGTCCCGCATGAGCGCCGAGCCAGCAAAGCCATTGGTGACCTTGCGGACCGGGCAGCCGAAATTGATGTCGATGATGGCGGCACCGCGATCCTCGTTCAGCCGGGCCGCCTCGCCCATCGAAACCGGGTCGCAGCCGACGAGCTGCATCGAGACTGGATCTTCGCTGGGGTGCCATTCGGCTTTCTGGATCGACTGGCGCGTTTCGCGGATCATCGCCTGGCTGGCGATCATCTCGGTCACGTTGAGGCCCGATCCGAACCGGCGGACAAGCGTGCGGAAAGGCATGTCGGTCACGCCCGTCATGGGCGCGAGCACGACCGGGGTAGCGACAGCCACCGGACCGATATTGATCGGCTTCAGCAGGGGCGCAGGAGGAAGGGTCGAAATAGCGTTCATAATCTGCCTAAAAATTAAGCAGAGCGCATAGTCGATTGCCTGCCGCTCATCAAGCCTGTAGCGGGGCCGGCGATGGCGGACAGGGCTGATCGAAACGACAGTGATCCAGGCGGCGAAACGATCGCCGGGATCATCGTAGCCGCAGGCAGCGGATCGCGCGCCGGGCTGGGCACTCCCAAGCAATATGCACCCTATGGCGCGACGACCGTGCTGGGCCATGCGGCCGCCATGTTACGGCGGGCGATTTCCGGGCCGATTTTGATCGTCATTCCCGCTGGCGACGACGATGCAGCCCGCCGCGCCATCGGTGATTGCGAAGGGGTTTCCTTCGTCGCGGGCGGCGCAACGCGGCAGGAATCGGTTCGCGCCGGGCTCGAGGCGCTGGCCGCGCTGCCCGTGCCCCCCGACATGGTGCTGATCCACGATGCGGCGCGGCCCGATCTGCCCGGCAGCGTGGCAAGGCGGCTGATCGCGGCGCTTCGGGAAATATCGGGCGCTATTCCCGTTCTACCTGTCGTGGACAGCATGGTCGAAGCCGACGGCAACATCATGGGCGCGCCCGCGCGGCGCGAGGACCTGCGCCGTGTCCAGACGCCGCAGGCCTTTCGATTTGGCGACATACTGGCGGCGCACCGCGCGTGGGTCGGCCCGCCGAGCGCGGGCGACGATGCGCAGGTCCTGCGCATGGCGGGGCATTCGGTGGCGCTGGTCGATGGCGACGCGCGGCTTGCCAAGCTGACTTTCAAGGAAGATTTCGCGATGCCCCCTTCCCCCGCTCCCGCCTTTCGCACCGGCAGCGGATACGACGTACACCGGCTGGAGCCGGGCGACCACGTCTGGCTGTGCGGGGTCCGGATCGAGCATGACCACGCGCTTTCCGGGCACAGCGATGCCGATGTCGCGCTGCACGCGCTGACCGATGCGATCCTGGGCGCGGTGGCCATCGGGGATATCGGCGATCATTTCCCGCCCAGCGACCCGCAGTGGAAGGGTGCCGCCTCGCACATCTTCCTGACCCATGCGGTAAAGCTTGCGGCAAAGAACGGCTATGGCGTCGCGAACTGCGACCTTACCATCATCTGCGAGGCGCCCAAGGTCGGACCGCATCGCATGGCCATGCGCGAGCGCCTTGCCGAACTGCTGGCTGTTGACATCAGTGTCATTTCGGTGAAGGCGACCACCACCGAACGGCTGGGCTTTACCGGCCGCGGTGAAGGCATCGCCGCGCAGGCGCAGGTCCTGCTGATGAAGACGGCATGATGACTGCGATCCCCTCCCCCCCAACATTCCGGAACTGACATGGACAGCAACCTCCCCCAGGAACTGACCGACCTCGCCGCCAGGGTGGTATCGGCCCACATGGACGCCGGCACCACGATTGCCGTGGCTGAAAGCTGCACCGGCGGGCTGGTCTGTTCGGCGCTGACCGAGATTCCGGGATCGTCCAAGGTGCTCGACCGCGGTTTCGTGACCTATTCCAATGCCGCCAAGATGGAAGAGCTGGGCGTGCCGAGCGACCTGATCGAGACCTTCGGCGCGGTCTCTGTCGCCGTGGCGTGGTCGATGGCGACGGGCGCGCTCAAGAACTCGGGCGCCGATGTGGCCGTGGCCATCACGGGTATCGCCGGACCCGATGGCGGCACGGACCTCAAGCCTGTGGGCACCGTGGTCTTCGCCCGCGCGAAACGCGACCGCGAGGACAGCGACGAGCCGTCAGCAGAAATGAAGCAGTTCGAATGCAACGGCCGCGCGGACGTGCGGCTTCAGGCGGCGCTGTGCGCGCTGGACTTGTTGCTGCCGTAAAGGTCCTGCGCGCGGGTTTCGAAGGCGCCCACCATCTTGCGGAACGCGCGGTCGAGATACTGGCCCGCCAGTGCCTCGAATACCCGGTTGCGGAACGTGAACTCCACGCAGAAATGGATGCGGCACCGGCCGCCGTCCAGCGGTTCGAACCGCCAGCTGTTTTCCAGGTTCGAAAGCGGACCATCGACATATTCGACCATGATCCGGTCGGGCCGCTGCTTGTGCACGCGCGAGGTGAACCGCTCGCGCAGCGCCTTGAAGCCGACCATCATGTCGGCGACCATCTCGGTCTCGCTGTTGGAGCGTACGCGGGTGGCGACCACCCAGGGCAGGAATTGCGGATAGCTGGCAACATCGGCCACCAGGTCGAACATCTGCTCGGCCGAGTAGTCGAGCTCGCGCGTTTCGCGAATGCTGGGCATGGACGGTACTTCTATCAGGAGGGTGCGGCGTCGCCGCGAACCCACTGCTTCTTGCCGGGAACTTTGGCCGGTTCGCCGCCCTGTTTGGCCAGCTGCGCCTCGCGCGCGGCCTTCATCTCCGCGAAATCGTCGCCCGCGTGATAGCTGGATCGGGTGAGCGGGCTGGAGGCGACCTGCAGGAAGCCCTTGGCCCGCGCGATCGAGCCGAGCGCGCTGAACTGCTGCGGCGTCACGAAATCCACGACCTTGGCGTGCTTGGGCGTCGGCTGCAGATACTGGCCCATGGTCAGGAAATCGATGTCGGCGCTGCGCATGTCGTCCATCACCTGGTGGATCTCCAGCCGCTGCTCGCCCAGGCCCAGCATGATGCCCGACTTGGTGAAGATCGACGGATCGTTCGCCTTCACTTCCTCCAGCAGGCGAAGCGACGCGTAATAGCGCGCACCGGGCCGGATGGTCGGATAAAGACGCGGCACTGTTTCCAGGTTATGGTTGAACACGTCGGGGCGCGCTTCGCAGATCGCCTTGATCGACGCCTTCATCTTGCCGCGGAAATCGGGCGTCAGGATCTCGATCGTGGTGTTCGGCGCGCGCTTGCGCAGTTCCTCGATCACCTTGACGAACTGGCCCGCGCCGCCGTCGGGCAAATCGTCGCGGTCGACCGAGGTGATGACGATATGCTCAAGCCCCATCTCGCCCGCGGCGATGGCGACATTCGCGGGTTCCATGGGATCGACCATGCGCGGCATGCCGGTCTTGACGTTGCAGAACGCACAGGCGCGCGTGCACACGTCGCCCAGGATCATCACCGTCGCGTGCTTCTTGGTCCAGCACTCGCCGATGTTCGGGCAGGCCGCTTCCTCGCACACGGTGTTGAGCTTGAGGTCGCGCATCAGGCGCCGCGTTTCGGCATAGCCCTTGCTGGTCGGGGCCTTGACCCTGATCCAGTCGGGCTTGCGCTGAATCGGCGGGCGCATGTCGGCGGGCTTGGTGATCTCGTTCATACCGGCCCACATAAGCGTCTCTGCCCCGCCCCGCAACATAGTGCTGCTTGCAAGCTGCGAAGCGGGGATGCAAAGATCGCACGATGCCCGACTCACCCGTTCAGTCCGCCCTTACCGAAGGTTACCGCCGCTTCCGCGCGAAAAGCTGGCATCCGCAGCGCGACCGCTGGATGCAGCTCAAGGAAGGCCAGTCGCCCAAGGTGATGGTCATCGCCTGTTCGGACAGCCGGGTCGATCCCAGCCAGATCTTCGACGTCGATCCGGGCGAGATATTCGTGGTGCGCAACGTCGCCGCCATGGTCCCCCCGTTCGAGACGACGCCCGGCCACCACGGCGTGTCCGCCGCGCTGGAATTCGCGGTCCAGGTGCTGCAGGTGGAGGAAGTGTTGGTGCTGGGCCATGGCATGTGCGGCGGCTGCCAGGCAGCGCTGACGCAGTCGATGCACGGCGCCGAACCGGGGCGCGGCGGCTTCATCGCGGACTGGATCGAACTGCTCGACGACGCGCGCAACGAGGTGGCCCACGACCACGGCACCGAGGGGCGCGAGGCCGAGCGCGCGATGGAACAGGCCGCGGTCAAGGTCTCGCTTCAGAACCTGCGCACCTTCCCCTGCGTACAGGCCAAGGAAGCCAAGGGGACACTGTCCCTGCGCGGCGCTTTCTTCGCCATTTCCGACGGTATCCTGCACTGGCTCGACGAAAGCTCCGGCAAGTTCAATCCGGTTCGCTGATTCCCGCCTGACATGACCGTGCCCGCTGCGCCTGAACCGCGCCATCCGCTTCAGATTCGCGATTACCGCCTGTTCTGGGTCGCCCGTTTCGCAGGGGTGATCGCCACGCTGTCTATGGTCGTGGTGCTCGGCTGGCAGGTGTATGACGTTGCCCGCAGCGATTACGGGATGAGCCGGTCGCTCGCCGCGTTTCAGCTGGGCCTGCTGGGCGCGGCGCAGTTCGTGCCGCTGTTC
>JAPYSD010000288.1 GCA_029936705.1 Croceicoccus sp.
GATGATGACCTTGCCGTTGAACACGCGCGGCGGGCCGGAGATGAAGCGCGGCTCGTCCTCGGCAAAGGTGCGTTTGGACCAGACGGGCTGGCCGGTCCTGGCGTCGATGGCGATCAGGCGGCCGTCCTGCGTGGCGATATAGACCTTGCCATTCCACCACGCGATGCCGCGGCTGCCCCAGCCCTGGCGCAGCTTGTCGCCCGATGCCTCGGGTGCCTTGGGGTCGTAGGTCCACAGCAGTTCGCCGGTCTTTGCATCCACCGCGTTGGCGACGCTGTAGCCGGACGCGAAATAGATCACCCCGTCCACCGCGATCGGCCCCGTGGCGGGATTGCCCGCCGGCAGGTCGAGCGACCATGCCAGCCCCAGCGAACCGACATTGCCGGTATCGATCTGCGTCAGCGGGCTGAAATGCTGTTCGCCATAGGTGCGGCCGAACGCGGGCCAGTCGTCGCCCGAACTGGTGTCGAGCAGTATGGCGTTCGCCGCCTCGCCCGCCGAGGCCTGCGCGCTGTCTGCCGGGGCCGATCCGCAGCCCGCCAGCGGCGCCGTCAGCGCGAGGGCCAGCGGCGGTGCCAGCGCGGCCAGCAGGAACGGCGGCGTGGGCAGGCGTATCGGCAGCATCGGGCGTGGTCTTTCCATCATCTGTATCGGCCCCCGCGCGCCGGTCGGGCCGGTTCGGCGGGGGGCATGGTAAACGGGGTGGTGGCGGGCGGCCCTTTTGGGGAAGGCCGCCCGCGGGGGACCGCTCTAGCGGAAGAGGTCCTGTCCGAACTTCGCCCCGACCTCGAGGCCGAAATAGCGCGGCGGGCCGTATTGCGCGTTCACCCACAGCCCGGCGACGTTCTGGATGCCCACGCGGTACCGCTCGTCCGTCAGGTTGCGGCCGATGGCGCGCACGTAATAACGCCCGTCGATCTCACCCAGCGTGATCGATGCGTTCACCAGCGTGCGCGCGTCGAGGAAGGTGTTGCCCAGCGGATCGTCGATCGCCTGCGTGTTCAGGTTGCGCCCGGTATAGGCGACATTGCCGTTGAAGGTCAGCGTATGTTCGGCGCCCACCGGCAGTTCGTAATTGCCGTCGACGGTCCACTGCCATTCGGGCGCGCGGTCCAGCGGGGCGGTGGCCAGGTCGTAACCGGCGTTGGGGGCGTCGTATTCCTTGTACTTGCCGTCCTGGTAACCGACCACGCCGCGCAGGGTGAAGCCCGCGAACGGATTGGCCGATGCCTCCATCTCCAGCCCCTTCACCTCGGCGCTGGCGGCGTTGACGAACAGCGTGACCTGGTTGGGCTGGCCGTTCACCTCGATCGGCACGTTCAGCTGCTTCTACAGGTCCTTGTACTCGACATAGAACGCGGTGAGGTTGAAGCGCAGCCGGTTGTTCAGGAATTCGGACTTGAAGCCCGCCTCGAAGCTGTCGGCGGTTTCGGGGTCGGTCGCGCGGGCCGTCTCGGCAAAGGCGTCGAGGTCGGTGCCGAACGCGGCGAACCCGCCGATCTGGTCGTTGAAGCCGCCGCCCTTGTAGCCATGCGAATAGGTGCCGTAGACATAGAGGTCGGGCGTCGCCTGATAGCCGAGGCTGGCGCGGTAGGTCGGCTCCTTCCAGCTGTCCTTCACCTTCACGACATTGGCCGGATAGTCATAGACGCTGGCGTCGAGCGCGGTGTCGAGCGGGATCGACAGGTCGAAGCCGCCGTTCAGCTCGGCCGGGAACACCTGCTGGCGGCCGCGCCAGGTCTTGTCATCCCAAGTATAGCGCCCGCCCAAGGTCAGCTTCAGTTCCGGCGTGAACTCGTACGTGCCCTCGGCAAAGACGGCCTTGGATGTCGCCTTTTGCGCGTTGCACAGGACATAGGGGGTGTTGTTCCATTCGCCGAACGCGAGCGGACCCGATGTCAGGTCCAGGAAGCCCAGCAGCTGCGACACGCAGAAATCGATCGTGTCGCGCTGGTAGAACCCGCCCACGATGAAGTCGAACGGCCCGCCCAGGTCGCTGGCAAAGCGCAGTTCCTGCTGCCAGGTCTTGCGGTCGTCGTCGCGCGAGGCATCGAAGAAGGACAGCGCCTCTCCGTCGGTGCCGATGGCGGTGGCGCCCGCATAGGAGTTGGGGATCTGCGAACGCTGGTAGCGATAGCCCGAGACCGAAGTGAAGGTGCCGGGATCGATGCTGAGGTCGATATTGGCATAGACGCCGTCGACGGAGATGCGCTGCCCGGCCTCCAGGTTGACGCTGGGCTCCGTCCGGCCGGTATAGGCCGCGCGGTCGAGCGGATCGATGTTTTGAGCGTTGGGATCGGTCAGCCCCAAAAGGTCGGTCAGCAGCGGGGTATCGCCCTCGTACAAATAGTTGACGTTGACCGAGGGGACGACGTCGGAGCGGTCGCGGATCCATTCGTACTGGAACAGCGCGGACAGGTTGGAAGTGGGTTCCACCAGCAGCTTGGCGCGGGCCTGCCATACGTCCTTGCCGCCTAGCTTCTCTCCATCCAGGCAGCCCTGCTGGCCCTGGAACTTGTTGGGCACGAAGCCGGTGACCGGGCCATAGCAATGGCCGTTGCGGTAATAGCCGTCGGAGGTTTCGGACCCGATCACCAGCCGGGCCGCGGCCCAGTCGCCCAGCGGCACGTTGATCGCGCCCTGCAGGCGGGCGGTGCCGAATTCGCCGAACTCGGCGCGGCCTTCGACGCCGACGTAGTTGAGCACGGGGCGCTTGGTTCGCACCGTCACGACGCCGCCGGTGGTGTTCTTGCCGAACAGCGTGCCCTGCGGGCCGCGCAGCACTTCGACCTGTTCGATGTCGAAGGTGTCGAGCAGCTGGGTCTGGACCGAGGGGACCACGAAATCATCGACCAGCACGGCGACCGGCGGTTCGAAATAGACGATGATCGAGGTCTGGCCCACGCCGCGCATCGCGAACGAGGCGGCGTTGAAATTGGCGATGGTCGCGGCGGAGAAGTTCGGGACGAAGGCGGCAAGGTCGCCGATGTCGCGCGGCGAGGATTGCTGGATCAGCTGGCTGTCGATCGCCGACACCGCGATCGGCGTGGTCTGCAGGTCGGAATCGCGGCGGGTGGCGGTCACGACGATCTCGTTCAGGCCGGTCCGCGGGGCGGTGGGCGCATCGGCCTGCGCCGTCTGGTCTGCGGTCACGGTGCCGTCGGGCGCAGGGTCGGCCACATCCTGCGCGAAGGCGGTATTCGACATGGACGCGATGGCAAGGGCCGACAGGGCACACTGGGCGGCGAGCTTGGTGTTCATTGCATTTCTCTGCCCATTCCGTCCCTCTTTGCGGGGACGACAATGAAACCCGGGCGGTCCGGGCACAAACAGACATTCATGCATGTTTGTATTTTTTGCAAGCCCCTTGTTGAAGCTGTCGCAAAAGCCCGGTCCCGTGCCGGATAGAAGGCAATTCGGGGGCGGGCGGGGTGCAATCCGCTCTTTCCAAAAGCAAGCATGTATGTTTTTTATTGCACTTCGAGCCGGCGTTCCGACCGGCTGCCCTTGGAGAGAATCAGATGGCTTACAGCTTCCTGTCGCGTTTTCGCATCAAGCCCGGCGAAGAGGACCGCTTCATCAAGGCGGCCCGCCGCATGGAGGCACAGGCACCGCAGGAGCCGGGCGTGCTGCATTTCCAGTTCTTCCGCCTGGGCGATCCGCACATGTTCGCGGTGCTGGAATCCTTTACCGACGAAGACGCCGACAAGGCGCACATGGAATACGAGCAGAACAAGCCGCTGATCGCCGAGATGATCGAGTGCATGGACGGCCATTACGAGCGCGAGATGCTGCACGACCTGGAGCCTGGCCGATGAGCGGCAAGAGCTTCATCGCCCAGCTGCGCGCCAAGCCCGAGCGGCGTGACGACCTGATCACCTATCAGAGCGAGCTGAAGACGCTGGCGTTCGAGCGAGAGCCGGGCGTGGTCGTGTACGAGCTGTTCCAGTCGGACGACGATCTCGACCTGTTCCAGGTCGTCGCCACCTTCAAGGACGATGCCGCGTTCGACACGCACATGGCCATCGACTTCCACGACCGGCTGGTGCCGCTGATCATGGAATGCGTCGAGGGTGAAATGAGCATCGCCTTCTACCGCTCCGTCTGAATAGCGCCATCTTGACCCTGGGTGTGGCCCGTATGGGCCGCGCCGGGGATCGGTGCGCTTTTCGGCGATAGTTGGCCACGTGTGACACTTTGCCGGGGCGGGGCGGTCGGGGTCTCGTCCCTCGAACTGGTATCGTGTCTCCTGTTCGCCTGATTGTAAGGCGGATGGAGCAGGGCCTGTCTGGAATCCCGATTTTCGGCGGCGGCACCCGGGCAAAGTGTCACGCATGACAAAGCGGCGGCGGACGCGCCGCGGCCGCCCGCCGGTCGTCGTGCAGGCTATTGGCGGTCAGGCTTGAGGCAGGCGAGCTCGGTCGGCGATCCGCACAGACCGCCAACCTCGACTTCGAGCGTGATGATGCCGCCCTTGCCCGGGGCGTCCGCATTGCCGCCGGTCGATACGTAGAGGCGGCGCGGGTCGCGTTCGTCGAACGCCAGGCTGACGATATGCGGAAAGCCGAAGGACATGGTCGTCATGGTCTTTCCATCTCCGCTCAGCCGCAGCAGCGTTCCGCTGGCCCAGCAGGCGGCCCACAGGCACCCCTGGGAATCGACGGCCAGACCGTCGCTGTCCTCAAGCGGCGCGATCAGCTTGCCTTCGCCCGGCAGGCCGTCGGCCAGCGGATAGCGCCAGATCCCCTTCGACGTTTCCGAGTGATAGAGCCAGCGCCCGCACGGGCTGAGCGCGATGCCGTTCGAGGCGAAGACGTCGCTGCGCAAGGTGGTCAGCGTGCCGTCCGCGCTCATGTGGAAGAACCGGCCCGGCTGCGGCGTGTCGCCGCGCGCCAGGATGGCGTCGAAATCGATCGTGCCCGCATAGAAACCGCCCCTGCCGTCACCCTCCATATCGTTGACCGCGACGATCGGCTGGCCGTCCAGTTCGTCCAGCACGGTTGTAGTCTGGCCGGTGGCGGGATCGAGGGCGACGATGCCGCCCTTGCCGCTGCACAGGACCTGTCCCGACCGGTCGAACATGATGCCGCCGACCCACATGCGGCCCGGCAGCATCACCTCGGCCGCCTTGCCCGGACGCTTGCGATAGACGCCGCCGCCGGTGAGGTCGCTGAACCAGAGGTCGCCCTGCGGCGATACGCGCGGTGCCTCGACGAATTGCAGGCCTTCTACCAGCACGTCATGCATGTCCGTCTCCATCATCGTTTCGCCTTTTGCTTGCGCCCGCCGCGCTCCACTCGTCCAGCATGTTGGCAAGAGGGCGTTCGGGCGGCTAACGCCTGTGCGTGACCATC
>JAPYSD010000289.1 GCA_029936705.1 Croceicoccus sp.
GTTCATGCCTGGCGGTACCGGCATGGGTGCCGGCACGGGCTGGACCGTCTATGCCCCGCTCTCGACCACCGGTTCGCCCGGTCCCGCGGTGGACTTCGGCATTTTCGCGCTCCACCTCGCGGGTGCGGGTTCGATCATGGGCGCGATCAACTTCATCACCACGATCTTCAACATGCGCGCTCCTGGCATGAGCCTGCACAAGATGCCGCTGTTCGTGTGGTCGGTGCTGGTCACGGCGTTCCTGCTGCTGCTCGCGCTTCCCGTGCTGGCCGCGGCGATCACGATGCTGCTGACCGATCGCAACTTCAACACCACCTTCTTCACCCCGCAGGGTGGCGGTGACCCGATCCTGTACCAGCACTTGTTCTGGTTCTTCGGTCACCCCGAGGTGTACATCATGATCCTGCCGGGCTTCGGCATCATCTCGCAGATCATCTCGACCTTCAGCCGCAAGCCGGTCTTCGGCTACCTCGGCATGGCCTATGCCATGGTCGCGATCGGCGTCGTCGGCTTCATCGTGTGGGCGCACCACATGTACACCGTCGGCCTGTCGGTGAACGAGAAGATGTACTTCACGGCGGCCACCATGGTGATCGCGGTGCCGACCGGCGTGAAGATCTTCAGCTGGATCGCGACGATGTGGGGCGGCTCGCTTCGCTTCGCCTCGCCGATGTGGTGGGCGCTGGGCTTCATCTTCCTGTTCACCGTAGGCGGCGTGACCGGCGTGGTGCTTGCCAATGGCGGCATCGACGACAACCTGCACGACAGCTACTTCGTCGTGGCCCACTTCCACTACGTGCTGTCGCTGGGTGCCGTGACCGCGATGTTCGCCGGCTGGTACTACTGGTTCCCCAAGATGTTCGGCGTGTGGCACTCCGAATTCCTGGCGAAGCTGCAGTTCGCGGTGTTCTTCGTCGGCGTGAACACGTTGTTCTTCCCGATGCACTTCCTGGGCATGAACGGCATGCCGCGGCGCTATCCTGACTACACCCCGGCTTTCGAGCTGTGGAACTGGGTCGCGACCAAGGGTTACGAGATCATGGCCGTCAGCATCGTGATCTTCTTCGCCAACATCCTGTACTCGATCATCGTGCGGAAGAAGGCGGAAGGTAACTACTGGGGCGAAGGCGCCACGACGCTGGAATGGACGCTGTCGTCGCCGCCGCCGTTCCACCAGTTCGAGACGCTGCCGCTGATCGACGACAAGGCCGGCCGCGTTCACTGAGCGGGGCAGGCTGTCGGGGTGCGCGGGTAGAATGCGGACCCGATAAGACAACGGGGGGCGTCGATGGGGTTTCGGCTCCGTCACGCTCCCCCTTTCGTTCAAGGTAAAGCTGGCCGCTTCCGGCCCGAGGATTATTATGGCGAGCATGAGCCCAGCCGAAGACACCATGACGCAGGCGGTCGCGCTACCCGCGGACTGGCGCGATTTCATCGCGCTGACCAAGCCGCGCGTGATGAGCCTCGTCGTGTTCACGGCGGTGTGCGGTCTGCTGGCCGCTCCCGGATCGATCCACCCGATCATCGGCTTCACTGCTATCCTGTGCATCGCGCTGGGCGCAGGCGGCGCGGCTGCCCTGAACCAGTGGTACGAAGCCGACATCGATGCCGTGATGAAGCGTACGGCCAAGCGCCCGATCCCCGCAGGCCGCATGGACCGCGACACCGCGCGCGATTTCGCGGTGGCACTGTCAGCCGGTTCGGTCGTGGTGATGGGGCTGGGCGTGGGCTGGCTCGCCGCTGCCCTGCTGGCAGTCTCGATCTTCTATTATGCCGTCGTCTACACGATGTGGCTCAAGCCGCGCACGCCGCAGAATATCGTGGTGGGCGGCGGGGCAGGCGCGTTCCCGCCGCTGATCGGCTGGGTGGCCGTGACCGGCGACGTCACGCTGATGCCGATCCTGCTGTTCGCGATCATCTTCATGTGGACCCCGCCGCATTTTTGGGCGCTCGCACTGTTTGTTAAGACCGACTATGCGCGCGTCGGCATCCCGATGATGCCGGTCGTCGCGGGTGAGGTGTCGACCCGCCGCCAGATCCTAGCCTACGCGGTCCTGCTGGCGCCGATCGCGCTGGCACCGTTCTTCGTGGGCGGGGCAGGGCTGGTCTATGCGGTCTCAGCCGCGGCGCTGTCCGCGCTGTTCATCGCCTTGTCGATCCCCGTCGGTCTGCGCCGCGCGCGGCCCGACGACGACATGAAGCCCGAAAAGCGCCTGTTCGGCTATTCGATCCTCTATCTATTCATCCTGTTCGCCGCCCTGGTCGCCGACCGGCTGCTGGCCCAGGCGGGGGTGATCTCGTGACCGATACCGAAACCGATCGCGAAAAGCTGACCCGCGAGGTTCGCGCCCGGCAAAAGGCGCGCAATATCGCGCTCGGCCTGTTTCTTGGCGGGCTGGTGGTGCTTTTCTTCCTCCTCACCGTCGTACGGTTTCCCACAGGCACGCCATGACGCAGGGTATCGCCTCTTCCGCCGACATGCATGACCGGACGCGCGGTTCGCGCAACACGCGTACCGGGCTGATCTTCCTCGGCGTCGCGTTGGCCATGCTGGCGATGGGCTATGCGGCGGTCCCGCTGTACCGGATCTTCTGCCAGGTGACCGGTATCGACGGGACGACGCAGCGCGCCAGTACGACGCAGGCTGCGCAGGTCCAGGCCACCGGGCACCGCATCTCGGTTCGATTCGACGGCAATGTCGCGAACGGCCTGCCATGGTCGTTCCACCCCATGCAGACGACCAGCAACGTCATGATCGGTGAGAAGTCGCTGGCCAAGTTCGAGGCGAAGAACAATTCGGCGCGGGAAATCACGGGCACCGCCGTTTTCAACGTCAGCCCCGTGCAGGCGGGCAAGTATTTCAACAAGATCGAATGCTTCTGCTTCACCCAGCAGACGCTGACTCCGGGGCAGGACGTGGAAATGCCGGTGATCTATTACGTGGATCCCGCGATTCTCGACGATCCAGACACGAAGGACATTCAGCAGATCACGCTGAGCTACAGTTTTTACGAAAGCGATCGGCTCTGACCTTCGGGCGGAAGAACGGGCGCTTATAGGAATTAGCGGCGCAAAGCCTCTGGACCATACCGGGTCTGCTGGCTAAAGCGCGGCGCAAAGGTTTGGGTTTTGCTAGGGGGCGCAGCCGCCCTCTTACGCGAGCAACAAGGGAAGACACGCGAAAATGGCCGGCACCAAGAACCACGACTATCACATTCTGCCGACCGATCCCTGGCCGTTCCTGACGTCGTTCTCGGCGCTGGTGATGACGACGGGTCTCGCGTTCTTCATGCATGAATACGCGTTCGGCACCTATCTGCTGATCGCGGGCGTGATCGGCCTGACCATCTCGCTGTTCAGCTGGTTCGGCAATATCATCAAGGAAGCGCGCGCGGGCGATCACACGCCCGTCGTCCAGCTTCACCAGCGCTATGGCATGATCCTGTTCATCGCTTCGGAAGTGATGTTCTTCGTCGGCTGGTTCTGGGCTTTCTTCGATTTCGCGCTGTTCCCCAGCACGATCGCCGAATCGATCGGCGGCGTCTGGCCGCCCGAGAGCATCGAGGCGGTGATGGATCCGTTCGACCTGCCGCTGCTCAACACGCTGATCCTGCTCTGCTCGGGCACGACGGTGACCTGGGCGCACCACTCGCTGATCCACGGCGATCGCGAGGGGCTGAAGCAGGGCCTGTGGCTCACCGTCATCCTGGGCCTGCTGTTCAGCAGCATCCAGGCGTACGAGTACATGCACGCGCCGTTCCCCTTTGGCGAGAACACCTATGGCTCGGTCTTCTACATGGCGACCGGCTTCCACGGCTTCCACGTGATCGTCGGCACCATCATGCTGATCGTCTGCCTCGTGCGTTCCTACCAGGGTGATTTCACGCCGCGTCAGCACTTCGGCTTCGAAGCGGCCGCGTGGTACTGGCACTTCGTCGACGTGGTGTGGCTGTTCCTCTTCATCGCCATCTATGTCTGGGGCGGCTGGGGCGCGACCATCCATTGATCGCGATTGACGCGGAGCATTTGCATTGACCGATCCTGACCGCGGGGAGGCTGGGGAACCGGACTCCTCTGCGGGAGAGGGGCCGGATCTTGGCGCGGCGATGCGCGGCGCCATTCGCGGCGAGTGCCCGCGTTGTTCGGCCATCACCATGTTCGTCGGTGGTTTTCCGGGCGGGTGGGTTCGCTTCGCCTCAAGATGCGACAAGTGTGGGCTGAACTATGACCAGTTCAACGTCGGCGACGGACCTGCCGCGTTTCTGACGCTGATCATCGGCACGATCATCACGGGTCTGGCGATCTGGTTCGACCTTGCCGTGGATCCGCCGTTCTGGGTGCACGTGATCCTGTGGGTCCCGCTGACGATCGTCATGGTGCTGGGCGGTTTGCGAATTGCCAAGGGGTTGCTGCTGACGATCGAGTATCACCGCGACGCGCGCGAAGCCGGCGGCCGCGACCCCGAGTGATGATGCGCCGCCTGCCGATTATCCCGACATTGCTGGTGCTGGCGGCGGTCGCAGTCATGATCGGGCTTGGCGTGTGGCAATTGCAGCGCGCCAGCTGGAAGCACGAGCTGCTGACCCGCTATTCCGATGCAGCGGAGGACGACACGCCCGTCGCCTGGCCGATATCGCCTGATCTGTACGACGACGTCTATTACCGCCGTTCTTCCTTTACCTGCGCGGAAGTTATCGGCCGCGACGCCATCGCGGGCCGCAACAGCGCGGGCGAAGCGGGGTGGGTCCAGATCGCCCGCTGCCGCACCGCCGGTGGAAATCCCGCCGCGGTCCAGCTGGGCTGGACGCAGGATCCCCAACCGGTCGACTGGAACGGGGGCGAGGTGACCGGGCGGATCACCCGTTATGGCGACGGCATCAGGCTGGTCGCCGATCCGCCGCTCGCAGGACTTGCGGCCAATGCCGCGCCCGATCCGCGCGAACTGCCTGACAACCATATGGCCTATGCGTTTCAGTGGTTCTTTTTCGCGATCACGGCGCTGGTCATCTATTTTCTTGCGCTGCGCCGCAAGCAGGCGAAACCGATCGACTAGGGGCGGGCTCTCGACCCGTCTTGCCATGGCAAGCCAGCAGGGCTAACCGCGCGCCTCATGGATTACATCAGCACCAGGGGCAGCGCCGCGCCGCTCGACTTCCGTTCGGTCACGCTGGCAGGACTTGCCAGCGACGGCGGGCTTTACGTGCCGCGCGAATGGCCGCGCTTTTCCAGCGACGAGATCGCTGCGATGGCCGGGCTTCCGTATGCAGAGCTGGCCGCCCGCGTGATGCAGCCCTTCGTCGGCGACTGCATCGCCCCCGACCGCTTGCTGGAGCTGACACGCC
>JAPYSD010000782.1 GCA_029936705.1 Croceicoccus sp.
GGGAAATCCCTGCGCCAGTCGGCCAGCTCGTCCGCATCGACCTTGAAGAAGCGGATCTGGTCGAAGAAGCGCAGCAGCCACGGCTTGCCATCGACGAAGGCGTCGGTCTGGCGGTGCGTGTTCCACACCTGGATGGTGCGGCCGAACAGCTGGTATCCGCCGGGGCCTTCCATGCCGTATATGCACATGTAGGCGCCGCCGATGCCCACGACATTGGGCGGCGTCCATGTGCGGGCCGGGTTGTATTTCGTCGTCACTAGCCGGTGCCGCGGATCGACCGGGGTTGCCACCGGAGCGCCCAGATAGACGTCGCCAAGGCCCAGCACGAGATAGCTGGCATCGAAGATCAGGCTCTCCACCGCGTCGGCATCGCGCATGCCGTTGATGCGGCGGATGAACTCGATATTGTCGGGGCACCACGGCGCATCGTCGCGCACCGCGCCCATGTATTTCTCGATCGTCTCGATCGTCGCCGGGTCCCGCCAGCTGAGCGGCAGGTGCACGATGCGCGAAGGGATGCGGAAGTCCTCGAGGTCGCCGAGCGCTTCCTCCGCCTCGATCAACGCGGCCAGCGCGGCCCTTTGATCGAGCGCATCGCCATCGAAATGCAATTGCAGCGAGCGGATGCCCGGCACGATGTCGATCACGCCTGGCAGCTTCAGCCGCTCAAGCTCGGTCATCAGGGCATGAACGCGGATGCGGAGTTCGATGTCGAGAACGATCTCGCCATATTCGACGAGGATGTTGCGGTCGCCTTGTTGGCGATAGACGGTGCGCGGGCGGATGCCCTGCTGCGGGATCTCGGCCAGGATCGGGGACAGCTGCGCGATGTCGCGCGCGGTATCGGCGCCGCCGAACCGGTCGAGCGGGGCTGCTGCCGCCTCCGCCGCGTCCTCGGCGCTGACGGGGACGAAGCGCAGCCGGTCGTCCGGGGCGAGCTGGCCGATCTTCCACCGGTCCGCCGCGATTACCGTGAACGGACAGACGAACCCGCCCAGCGAGGGACCATCGGGACCCAGGATGATTGGCATGTCGCCGGTGAAGTCCACTGCGCCGATTGCATAGGGATTGTCGTGGATGTTCGACGGGTGCAGCCCCGCCTCGCCGCCGTCCTTGCGCGCCCAT
>JAPYSD010000290.1 GCA_029936705.1 Croceicoccus sp.
ATCCAAGCCCGATCGCCAGTGGATCATTCCTGGCTCGCGCACGAAGAACAACAGCCCGCACATCGTGCCGCTGACGGACCTGATGGTCGAAGAGCTCAACGCGCTAGCCTCTGGCAAGACCTGGCCGAAGCGTGGCTTCGTTTTCACCGTCAACAACAAGAAAGCGGTCGCCGGCCTCTCGAAGGCAAAGGCACGCTTGGACGGGTTCATAGCCGAGATGGTCGAAGACGAGGAGATCGAACCTTGGCGCAATCATGATCTTCGCCGCACTCTGGCCACCGGCTTTCAGAAGCTGGGCGTGCGCTTCGAAGTCACCGAGGCTGTCCTAAACCACGTTTCCGGCGCCAAGGGCGGAGTTGCCGGCATCTATCAGCGACATGATTGGAAGGACGAGAAGCGAACGGCGCTCAAGGCTTGGTCCGAGCATATCGGGGCGCTTGTGCGGCCAAAGGTTGTCGTGGGTGAAGAGGTGTCCGCCTGATGCCTAAGCCGATCCGCGGCCCGTTTCTCGGCAAGGCTGGCAATGGCAGCAACGACAATGCGAAGCTTGAATCGCGCTGGCAGCTTCATGAGGCCACTGTCGTATCGATCAGCGATCGCGGGCGGCTGCTTCAGGAAAGCAATCTGCAACTCGTGCTGATGGAGGGCAGAGTCCCGCACTGGCATCCGCTCGACGAAGATGTCGAAGAGATGCGCGAGGTCTGGGAATATGCGCTGAACTTCTACGAGCTCGGTGCCGAGCCTCCCGAGCAGGCAACCCAGTACGAAGGCATCATCTGCATCGTGGGCACCACCGACGACGAGAAACGCTGCAAGATCCATGGGCGCGGATATGTCGGGCGGGATAACCCTGAGGGCGATGTCGAGGGGATTTTCTACCGGCCGCCGCGGATCGAGATCATCGACGCGGACGAGGATATGATGGAGCCGGATCTGGATTGGTGAGATGCTCTGCGCGTTCGGGTTAATCTTATTTTTACGAATTGACATTAGTCGGTCATTGGCCTAGTTCAATGCACTATCGATCGGACGTTAAGCAGGGGGATCGTCCAGATTCGGAGGGATTGGACGATGTTCGAAGCGACAGATTATTGGATTACGGTTGTCGAGCTTCCCGGTTTTTCAAAGTCAGCTGGAGGTGTTCTCACCCCGGACGAGATCGACGGATTAACATTGTATCTGGCCAACAACCCGGATGACGGAGACGTCATCCCCGGCACTGGTGGCTTAAGAAAGCTCAGATGGGCTGCAAAAGGTAAAGGTAAGCGTAGCGGCGCAAGGGTAATCTACTACTTTCGCGACCTGAATATGCCCCTCTACCTTCTGACCATTTACGGCAAAGGTGAGAAGATCCGGCTATCAGAAGCCGAGAAACGACAGGCGAGGCAACTTGTTGAGGAAATTGTGCAG
Source organism: Croceicoccus sp. (assembly GCA_029936705.1). Taxonomy (GTDB): domain Bacteria; phylum Pseudomonadota; class Alphaproteobacteria; order Sphingomonadales; family Sphingomonadaceae; genus Croceicoccus. The sequence goes on from JAPYSD010000290.1 coordinate 1,411, forward strand.
GCACATTGGGTGAAGCAAATTGCGCCCCGTGTCCGCAGTTCAGTCGGGCCATCGGCCTGACGTTTTGGTGTTGAATGGAGATGGTAATGGCACGGAGCAAAATCCTGGGGGGATTAAGCGAGGCTCTGGCTCACGCGAAAGGTGATCTGGATGCCCGAGAGGTTCCTGTTCGCATTCCCGAGATGATTGACGTGCGAGCTGTACGCACTCGGCTAGATCTCTCGCAAGCAGAGTTCGCCCTGCGCTTCGGATTTAGTCTCGATACTGTCCGGAATTGGGAGCAGGCTAAGCGCGTGCCGAATGCGCAGGCACGCGCTCTATTGAAGATTATCGAGAACGAGCCTGAGGCCGTTATGCGAGTACTCGCAATGGCCTGATATCGCTCGAAGGCTGGCAATTTGATTGCTAGCGCCGATCCGATGCGACCTCCCCGAGAATTGTTTTCGGGGAGGTTTTTCGTCCCCCCGCCCCCTTAGCCGTTCTCAACAAACGGATGGCACCAAGCCCGATCGATCTCAGCACCGCCTCACCGGAAGAGCCCGCGAAACAGGCGTGTAACCGGTCGAGCAATCCTGATTGCGCAGCTTCGCCAGCAAACTTTGAAAAACCACCGGATGCAGCGGTTGCTCGAATCTCAGCCCGGCAGAGACACCGGGCTGAACCCATCGCACAGTAGCGTAGAGCGGACCAATGTTCGCGATGCCGACCTTTATCCGATCCCCTTCGTAGAGCGCTGCCGGGATACCTTCGATTCTGCATCCGTGGCAGGTGAGATCGAGGATCGTGATGTTTTGCGTTGGCTGAAAAGCATGCCGGAAAGAACCGGTGGTCTCCACCGGCTCGCGCGAAGCCGATCGTCTCATGCGCATATTCCTCTGCGACCTAAGTCACAGTGATTGCATACTTATTGAGGGATGGACAGGGTTATGAGATGAAAGAACCGCCCCGCGCACCACGGACGCACGGAGCGGTTCCATGACGACAGGTCGCCCCAGTTACCCGCGCCATTCTGGTCAGGAATTCACCTTGTTAAAATGGCATAGGTTGAGGGTATCGGTCTCGGGTCGCAGGTAAGATCGACACCCTCGCGCCGATTTACTGTTTTCCCTGAAGACCGTCGATGGAGATTTAGAGTAATCAAGATGAGCGTGGAGTTTTCATGTCTCGCCCAACGCTTTAAGCAAGCCAACCTTCATCGCGCTGATGGAGCAATTATAGTGTTGCGAATGAAAGAGCCGCCCCGCGGACCAGGAGGCACGCGGGACGGCTCCGTAGCGGAAGTTCGCGACCCTTGCCCCCGTGCGCGCCATGACACGCGCACAAGGCTTTCCTAGGGCAACGATGGTTAATGAAGTGTGAGGGCGTCGTTGGGGTCGCGTTTAACGACGCCCTCGGGATGATTTTATCAGGTGCCGTGCAAGCACATAATCGGAATTTTGTCCTGATGGGCGTCCAACCGATGCTCTCGACCGGCGCAGCGCTAATTTAGCAGCGTCAGAATGACCACGAGGATTAGACCGACGGCTATAAGCGGAAGTACGAAATGCACGTCCTTCGCGCCGCAATTGCCATATACGGTCACCAGAGGAGAATGCTGAACTGGCTCTCCACACCGCCAGCACCGCTCGTGTATATGCTTGGTCAGCTTCGGCCTCCTCTGCCATCCGGTTCTGGGCTTGCCCTTTGCTACCGCACCGAAAAATCGAAGATACGAGCGCCCGCGGCTCCGGCTTGGCCCCCGGCGACCGAATACAAGAAGCCGTACTCGCCGGGCTCAAGCGGATCCGCCGCCTTCACGCGATACACACCGGGCCGAATGAGGTCGTACTCGATTGGGATTCGGTCTTTGTCCATCACACCGGTCTTCACTCCGCCGATGTTCACATTACCGACCTTCGCCTCTCTGCGATCCTTCTTGCCATCGAGTTCGACGAGCTGGAACTCCGCTGGGGAGTTGCCCAGATAGGTGGCACCGAGGAAGCTAGCCGCTGCTGCTCCCTGCTCGGCTTGGTCGAAGAAGAAATAGAAATACGGCTTGGTGTTGGACTGAATGCGGGCTGAGCCGCCCGGAATTGAGACTTTCATGCTCATCGAGGCCAGTCCGCCTGTCAGCGCGTAGCCAAGGAAACCGCCGGTTCTTGTCTGGCTGGCACTGGTGGGATCAATACGCGCCATTTTGGCCGTCTCGCCGGAGCCCTGCAGAAGATAGACGCCTGCAGGATGCGGAACCATCGGATCCGGCGAATCCATCGACATTTCATTCGCTGTATCGGCAACGCCGGAATTCACCATTGCGGCTATGACTTCGCTCGAAACACCGCGGCGCTTGAGATCGATCATCTGGTCTGTCGTAAGGTCGAAAGACGCACCGTCTGCGCGGATTTTAGCGATAATGGCTTCATCACCAAGCTGAATTCCGCTCAACGTCACAATGTCGTCGATCGTCAGTTCTTCGGCGACTGCCGACGAAGATAAAAGCACCGTAGCGATGGCGAGTGTAGTGGTCAGTTTCTTCATGATTCCCCCTATTTGGTGGGATAGTCACGAAGAGCGTGAAAAAGGCAAATCCTTATGCTTGGCAGGTTCCATTTTGAAGCAGAGGACGCCGCCTTTAAGCGCTATTTGCTTGAAAGCGCCTTGTCGACAAGGCGGCGGATGGCTTCGGCGCGTGATGGGATGTCTGGCTGCTGACGGCGCCAGTCGTCGATCGTCTCAAGCCATTCCGGCGAGACCCTCATCTGAAACGAAGCCGTCTTTTCACGCTGCATGTCATCCGTGTAATTACATGCTTGACGTCGGTCAATAGTGCATGTAGTGACATGGCGGACAGCAGGGGAGTTCGCACCTCCCAAGCTGCCCTAACCGATACCGATCAACAGGAGATCGACATGGCTGACAACATCGTACCCTTCCCTGCCCGCGCTGCCAACGACAACGCGCCGGACTTTCCCCCGGCATCGCCCGCAGTGCGCCTGATCCTGCATCGCGAAGTCGTCTTCGCGCCGATCCGGAACCTCCGCGCCGCCTGAAGGCCGCAGAACAGGGAAATCAATATGACCATCAAATCGAAATCCGCGCTTGCGGAAAAGCCCTCGCTCGCCCGCCGCAAACTGCTCGCGGCAGTTGCGCTGACACCCGCCCTTGCCGCCGTCCCTGCTCTGGCATCGGTTCCAATGATCGATCGTCGCCAGTGGGACTCGGCCATGCTTGCCCATCGAAAAGCCGTCGCCGAAGACGATGCCTTTACGCCGATCTACGAGCGCATCCACGAGGCATGGAAGGCTGGCCGACCTTCGAACGAAGGAATCCACTGGAAGGAATTTCCGTTCGAGAACCGCGATGTCGTCGCCCGCACGATCGATCTCGACAAGCGGTGGAACGACTTCCTCGATGCGGAGGGCAAGACGTGGTGGGCGCCTGACCCCGATGATCGAAAGGCTCGTTACCGCGCCGCGCTGGATAGCGTGCAAGCCTATCGCGATGCCGAGAAGGCGCACAATCAGGCGAGCGGCATGGCTGACGCTGACGAGCGATGGGAGGCACTCGGCGACAGGGTCTATGAAACCCGCTGCGCTCTTATGGAGATGCCGGCGCCCGATCTCCCTGCCCTGAAGTGGAAGCTCGACCACCTGCTCGAAGTCGACAGCTCGCAGTCGGTTTCGCCTTGGGCGGAGGAATATGTCGCGCAGACCCGCGCCGACATTGCTCGTCTCATGACCGGGGAGGCTTGAGATGGATCCGAACAGCATGACCGCCCGCCTGACCTTCAAGCAGGCTGGCCTCGCCACCTTGGGCCTCGATGCTGCGTGGGATCGCGCCGTCCAGCGCTATCTCCGCTGTGAGACGCTCTACTACGCCGCCGATGCCTTTGGCCCTCTGGCTAAGGAACAGGAACGGCACACGCTCGAAGTCA
>JAPYSD010000291.1 GCA_029936705.1 Croceicoccus sp.
ACGACCGCAAAGCCTCGCCCGGCTTCGCCACCGCGCGCCGCGACAACCTGGGGTCCAGCATCGCCTATCGCGCGCTCGCGTCGGGCGATATCGATGTCTATGTCGACTACTCGGGCACGCTGTGGTCCAACGTGCTGCAGCGCACCGACACGCCGGACCGGGGGGCGATGCTGGACGAACTGCGCCGCGAACTGGCGGCGCGCGACGACGTGACCCTGCTCGCCCCGCTGGGGTTCGAGAATGCCTATGCCTTCGCGGTGCGCAGCGAGCCGGGCGCCCCCGCGACGCTGGACGACCTGGCCGCGCGCTCGCCGGGGCTGGCGCTGGGCACCGACCTCGAATTTACCGACCGGCCCGAATGGCAGGCGGTGAAGGACCGCTACCCCATGCGCTTCCGCTCGATCACGCAGTACAGCCCGACCTTCATGTACCGCGCGGTCGCGGACGGCACGGTCGATGCGATTACCGCCTTTTCCTCGGACGGGCGCATCGCCGCGCTGGACCTTTCGGTGCTTGAGGATCCGCGCGGCGCGCTGCCGCGCTATGACGCAGTGGTGCTGCTGTCGCCGCGGGCATCGGACGACAAGCGCGTGGCCGATGCGCTGCGCGGGCTGAACGATGCGATCACGATCCAGGCGATGCGGCAGGCGAACCTGATGGTCGACCGCGCGCAGGACAAGGCTTCCCCCGAACAGGCGGCGGCCTGGCTGGAGAAGCAGATCGCCGCTTCGCCCAGCCCCTAGGTCCTGCCGCTTAGTCCCCCGACTGCATCGCCCTGTCCACCGCACCGCGCGTCACCGCGTGATAGGTGGGATAGGTCCTGGCATAGATCCGCCGCGCGATCGGCTGGCCCCATTCGCCCTCACCCATCAGCGTGCGGAACAGCGGAGCGACGAACTTCATCCGCCCGACATTCGCCAGGAATTTCTCCGCCACCGGCACCGCGGGCTGATAGCGGTTCGCCAGCGCGGTGTTCAGCCATGCGAACAGCACCTCGTTGTTGCCGCTTGCCGACAGGACGAACGCGCTGTCCAGCGCAGCCAGCTGCGGCGCGCTCATTTCCGCGGGCAGCTTCGAGAGGAAACGCAGCCGTTCGGCCGAATTCCACCCCTGCCACGCCGCCTCATCGGGTGTCCGCGTGGCGGCATAGGCCGCCGCCGCCTTGTCCACGCCCGCGAAGGCTTGCGGATCGGGGCGCTTCACATTGTCCGGCAGACCCGGCTCGAAGATCCACTCGCGCAGCTTCAGCCTGCGGCCCAGTTCCTCGTCTCCCGCGACGAGGTTCTTCTGCATGTCGTCCAGGATCATCTGCGAGGTTGCGGGCTGAAATGCGTGGTTGTCGAACCATTGCCGCAGCCACGCATCGAACCGCTCGCGCCCGGCGATCTGCTCGACCGTGCGCAAGAAGGCCGCGCCCTTGTCGTATACGATCTCGCTGCCCGCGCTCTCGACCTCGTCCGGCTGGTGCAGCGCCGTGCCCGGATCGTTCGCGCCGACCTCGTCCAGCACGTCCTCGACCGTGGCAAAGCTCAGCGCTTCTTCCTGCCGCGCGCGCTGCTTGCCATAGATTTCCTCGGTGATGCGCCCCTCGAAATACGAGGTCACGCCCTCGTTCAGCCAGGAATCGCGCCAGTTGGAATTGGTGACCAGGTTGCCCGACCAGCTATGCGCCAGCTCGTGCGCGACCAGCCCGGTCAGGCTGCGGTCGCCCGCGATGAAGGTCGGCGTCAGGAAGGTCATCACCGGGTTTTCCATCCCGCCATAGGGGAAGGACGGCGGCAGCACGATCATGTCGTAGCGGCCCCAGCGGTAATCGCCGTACAGGCTCTCCGCCGCCGCGACCATCGCCTCGGTATCGGCCAGCTCGGCGGCGGCGCGGTCCAGCATCACCGGCTCGGTCCAGACGCCGGTGCGCGGGCCAAGTTCGCGAAACGCGATATCGCCCGCCGCCAGCGCGATCAGATAGGGCGGCACCGGCTTGTCCATGCTGAAGCTGAACGCGCGGCGACCCTCGCCCACGTCCACCGGCTCCCCGCCGCTCAGCCCCGACATCACGACGGTCAGCGGCTTGGGCGCGGTGATGCGCGCTTCCCAGGTCTGGCGGATGCCGGGGCTGTCCTGCGTCGGGATCCACGTGCGGTTGAGGATCGCCTGCCCCTGGCTGAACAGATAGGGATATTCGCCCCCCGCAGTCTGCTCGGGCGCCAGCCATTGCAGCGCCGCCGCATCGGGCGCGGCGCGATAGGTGACGGTGATCCGGCGCGCATCGCCCATCGTGACGGTGATCGGCTCGCCCAGCTTCGCGTCATGCTGGCCCACATCATAGGGCAGCGCACGGCCCTGCGCGTCGGTGATCGAGGAAATGCGCAGCCCGTCGCTGTCGAGCACGACCGTATCGATATCGTCATCGGCCATGATGTCGAGCGTCGCCGTGCCGAATACGTCCTTCGCATCGAAATCCAGCGCGAGGTCGAGCGCGACATGCGTCACCCGCGCTTCCTCGGGCCGGGCATAGGTCGAGGTATCCTTCGCGTCCTCTCCCGTCAGGATCGGCGAGACCATCGGCGAAGCCTGCGGCGGCATCGGCGGCGTGGCCGCGGACCGGGGCGGTTCGGCAGAGGTGGTGCAGGCGGTCAGCGCCAGCGAGGCCAGGGCGGAAACGAACACGTCGCTCGCCATACGGCCATGCGAAACGGGGCCAGTTGAGAGAGGGCCAGTCAAGGAAGGGGCAGTCAGCGCAAGGCGCATGGAAGCACTCCGGGTCGTGGGGAAGGGAAATTCCGGTTACGAATGTAACCTTAGCCCGGCGCCCCCGGCCCTGTCACCACCCGTTGTCGCCATCCGTTGTCACCGGCCGTTGTTGCCACCCGCTTTTGTGCGGGCCGCACATGCAAAGGCGGCGCCCGTCGCGTGACGGACGCCGCCCTGCTGTCGGTCGGCGGGCCATGCGGCCCGCCATCCGTTACCCGTCTTACTGGGCGACGCCGTCGTCGACGGCGTCTTCGGCCTTGTCGCCCATCTCGCCCATTGCGTCAGCCTTGGCGTCGAGCGCTTCTTCCTGCGCTTCGTCACCCTGCGCTTCGGCGAGGTCGGCCTGCTCTTCGAGCGTGTCTTCAGCCGATTCGTACTTCTGCTCGACCAGGTCTTCCTGAGCTTCCTGCGGGCTTTCCGAGCATGCGCCCAGAGCCATGAAAGCGAATGCGGAAGCGGCGAGTGCCACGGGCTTGAGATTCATGTAATTTCCCCTTTTATCACTGCGCGATATCGGCAGACGCGCGATAGTGGCGAGAATGTGGCGAAAGGTCAAACCCGCAATTCGAAAGATTGCGCCACGCAGTTTGTCTGGGGGCGGTCCGCGCGCATGGCGGGCTGGGGGAACAATCTCGGAACATCAAGGGGGGGGACGCCCGTTGGTTAGGTATGGACCATAACTATAACCCCGCGCCGCCCGCCCATCCCCTGCCCAGCCGCAGGGAACGGCTGCGCATGCTGCTGAGGCTGAAATCGCAGCGGCAATTGCTGGCGGTCTCGACCTCCGCCTTCGCGGCGCTGGCGCTGGTCCTGTCCTTCACCCTGTACGAGGACCGCAGCCATCCCGATGTCGTCAGGCTGGGCACGGGCATCGCGGGTGTCGAGGCGCAGGCGAACGCCGGTTCCCCCGGCAACGGCGCCGAACAGCATGTCGGCACCGGCGAGGCGAGCTACTACGGACGCGAATTCGCGGGCAGCCCCACCGCCAGCGGCGAGATCTTCGATCCCGCGCGGATGACCGCGGCGCATCGCACGCTTCCGCTGGGAAGCAAGGTCCGCGTGACCAATGCCAGCAATGGCGAGGATGTCGTCGTCAGGATCAACGACCGCGGCCCGTTTCACGGCAACCGCGTGATCGACCTGTCCTCGGCCGCGGCGCGATCCATCGGCCTGCTGCGACCGGGCAAGGGGCGGGTCAGCCTCGCCCTCGTCCTCGACTAGGTAGCGACGCGATACGCCTGTCCTACAAGCAGGCCATGCGCTAGGGATCGCGGCGGCGCCGGACCGGCGCCCACGCTCTTTGCCATGGTCGAGATTTCGCGCACCCCCCAAGGTGTCAGCCGAGGGGCACCAACGCCAGCATTTCGGCGGGTTTCAGCCGGGTGACAGCCGTTGTAGGACGTGTCGCCTGTGTCAATCTGGCCGGGATGTGCAGGGGGCTCAGCCCTCGTCCAGTCCCATTTCCTCGTCGTCGGGCAGGAAGTCCGGGAAAAAGCCGGGCCTGCGCCGCGACCAGCCCGGCGCGCAGGCCGCCGCCTCGCTGATCGAATGCAGCAATTGCTTGCGCCGTTCGGGCGCGATCTGCGGCAATGCCGCCGCCGCGCAGAATGCGGCAGGCAGCCACGGACGCGCATCGGGGCCCAGCAGCCGTTCGTAAAGGAAACGATAGGCGGGAAAGCCGAACAGGCACCCTTCGCCCAGGTCGAACACCGACACGCGCACCAGCCGCCCGATATAGCCGTCCAGCCGCTGGTCGTTGCGCGAATCGGGTACGGCCCCGCGCAGCGCGTTCAGTTCCTGGTACGCCATGTATTGCCGCCGGATCGACGCGCCTTCCTGGTCGTTGCGCGCCCAGCGCTCGAACGCGTCGGCGCGGGCCAGCCCGACATCCAGGCTGCGCCGGATATAGCGCTGCTCCGCCGGTTCGAACTCGGCAAATTCGCGCATCTCGGCGATGGCCAGGTTCGCCGTGTCGATATAGCCCATCCGGTAATTCCCCTGCTTGCCCCGGTCACCTTGAAGGCACGATTCGCGCCAGCCGATCCACGCGGCCAGTTTTCGCGCCAGAGGGTTAGCATCGGGTTAAAAGAGGGCCTTAACGCCGGTCCGGACGTTCCCACTTTCGGCCAGATCAGTCCCGGTCAGATCGGTCCCGATCAGATCAATCCGGCAAGGGGACTGGACGGATCGGCATAGCGCCGCTGCGCCATGCGCCCCGCCAGATAGGCCGAGCGCCCGGCCTCGACCGACAGCTTCATGGCGCGGGCCATCAGGATCGGGTCCTTCGCCTCTGCAATGGCGGTGTTCATCAGCACGCCGTCGCAGCCAAGCTCCATCGCCACCGCCGCATCCGACGCAGTGCCGACACCCGCATCGACCAGCACGGGGACATTCGCCCCCTCGACGATCAGGCGGATCGTCACGCGGTTCTGGATGCCCAGCCCCGACCCGATCGGCGCGCCCAGCGGCATCACCGCCACCGCGCCTGCTTCTTCCAGCTGCTTCGCCGCAATCGGATCGTCGGTGCAATAGACCATCGGCAGGAAGCCTTCCT
>JAPYSD010000783.1 GCA_029936705.1 Croceicoccus sp.
TCGCAAAGCTGCGGGACGGCGTGGGATAGCTCCAGCCGACGCGCGGCAGGACGATATCGCCGATCACGACGTCCCAATAGGCCGCGGCGCCCTTCCATTCGCAAAACGAGCTGCCGGCGGCGCGGCGCAAGATGTCGGGCGCGATGTCCTTGGGCGGGATGTAATAGCTGGGCGGATGGCTGGTCTCCAGCGTGCGGACCGTCCGGCGGCTGTCGGCGACGACAATCCCGGCATGTTCGATCACGACATGCGCGTCGGTGTGTTCGCAGATCGCAGGGCGGGGGAAGTCCCAGACGCTTTCCTGGCCGGGGCCAACGGGATCGGGCCTGGGCCTCAACATGGCGCTCTCCACGCGGCAAGCCGTTGCAGGCGCGGACGCACCGTCAGGAAGGCGCGATACGCCCTTTCCAGCACCGCCAGCACTAGCGGCACACGCGCGGCAAGGCCCAGCGGGCGCAGCAGCGGTATCGCCCGCCACATCGCGGCAAAGGCGGCGGCACCCGAAAGCAGGCGCCCATCCTCCCGGGCATGGAACCGTGCCAGCAGCGCGGCGCGTTCGACCGGGCAACTCGGTACCGCCCCCGACGCCACGTCGAGGAACCGGATCGCGCCGCGCCGGTCGAGGCGGCGCATCAGCGCAATCTCGCGGCGGCAGAGGGGGCAGTCCCCGTCGTACCAGACATTCAGATCAGCCATGCACACCCATATGGGACGCGCGTGGCAGTTTCACAGCACAAGTCGCGGAACCTGCCCCAAGGGGCAGTTCGCAGCGCCCTTAGCCGACGAAGGCGCGCTCGATCACGAAGTGACCGGGCTTGGCGTTGCTGCCTTCGATAAAGCCGCGCGCTTCGAGGTCGGCGGCATGATCCTTGATCATCTCCATGCTGCCGCACAGCATGACGCGGTCGTTCTCGGGGTCGAAGGCCTTGGGTCCGCTCACACTTTCGAACAGCTTGCCGTTCTCAATCAGCTGGCCGATGCGGCCCGTCGTGCGGAACGGCTCACGCGTGACGGTGGGGACGTAATGGAACTGCAGCAACGCCTCGTCCTGCACCAGCGGGTCACCGGCCAGCTGCGATTCCAGCAGGTCACGATAGGCAAGGTCGCTGACCTTGCGCAC
>JAPYSD010000292.1 GCA_029936705.1 Croceicoccus sp.
GTGCGGCATAGATCGCCATCAGCGTGGCGAGCGCGGCGACGCCTGCCAGGATCGATCCGACGAGGATGACGTCAACGCCGAGACGGGTGGGGCCGGTTGTCTGCATGATAAGTCTCGTGCCTTTTCCCGATCAGATCTCGAAGTTGACCATCTTGTACATCACGAACGCGCCGATACTGATCCAGCACAGGCCGAACATGCCGGCGACCATCAGGCGTTCGTCGACGAAGAAGCCGCCGAGATATTCGGGGTTGAGGATGTAGACGATCGTGAACACCAGGAAGGGCAGGGCGCCAACGATATAGGCCGATGCCTTGGCTTCCGAGCTCATCGCGCGGATCTTCAGCCTCATCTGGATACGCTTGCGCAGCACGTCGGCCAGGTTGGCCAGCGTCTCGGCCAGGTTGCCGCCCGTCTCGCGCTGGATGGCGAGCGAGATGCAGAAGAACTTGAATTCGGCGATATCGAGCCGGTCGGCGGTTTCCTGCAGCGAATCGTCGAGCGACTTGCCGACCTTCACGCGGTCGGTGATCGCCTTGAATTCCTCGCCCACCGGGCCGGGGATCTCGGTCGAGACCACCGCCAGCGTTTCCGTGACGGGCAGGCCCGAGCGCAGGCCGCGGACCAGCAACTCGATCCCGTCGGGGAAGCGCGCGTTGAACTGGGCGAGGCGCTTCTTGATCTGGCGGCCGACGATGAAATGGGGCAGGCCCATGCCGATTACCGCGCCGCCTGCCAGCGCCAGCAAAGGAGCGCCGGTCTTGATCAGGATCATCACCGCGACGAGGAGCGCGAGGCCGCCCGACATGTAGAAATAGTTCGCGACCGTCCAGTTCTTGCCGGTGCGGTGCAGGCGCAGCGCCAGCGCCGCGATCTTGGAATCCGATCCGGCCGCATGGCGGGTCCGCGGCTTGCGCGCCGAGATCGCCTTCTTGAGCTGCGCCTCGACCCGCGCCTCGGCGCTTTGCGAGTGGCGGAAGCGGATCTGCTGCAGGCGCTTGGCCTGCTGGCGCGACGAGGTCGAGCCGTAGAGCGCGAGAAAGGCGATGCCCAACACCAGCATCATGCCGATGACGACAATGAAAATCTGAGCAAACTGCATCGCCGTGAACCTCCGGTACCCTAAATCAAACTGATGCGGCGGCCCCGCCCCGGATGGGACGGGGCCGCGTGCATCAGGCCTTCTGCCTGGTCTTGGCCTTCATCGAGCCAAGGCCGAACTTTTCCATCAGCGAGCCGCCGCCCGCGGCATTGCCGCCAGCCGGTGAGGCGTCTTCGCCATTGGCCGCCATGATGCTGCGGGCCAGGTCGCGCAGCACGGCCGATGCCTTGCTGGCGCGGTTCGCCTCGACGAAGACCTGGCCGACCTTGGCGGCCTGCGTTCCGGTCTTGATGTCCAGCGGCATCAGGAAGTCGATCTTGCGTTCGATCGAGGCCTCGAAATCGGCCTTGCTGATCTCGCCCGCTCCGCTGATGATTTTGTTGGCGACCACGACCGGCTTCATGTGCGAGGCATTGGTCGCTACCCACGAGAGGATGCGGATCGCATCGCGCGCGCCGGCCAGCGACAGCTCGGTCGCCAGCACGAACACGTCGGCGTCGGCCAGCACGTGCGGGAAGTTGATCAGCATGTTGCGCGGCAAGTCGACGACGGTCATGTCGAAGGCCTGGCGGAACTCTTCCTCAAGCTGTACGAAGGCGCTGCCGTCGGTCATCAGCGGCGAGTGGATCGGCGCCTCGGACGAGAGGACGGACAGATTGTCGTTCGCCCGCACCATCGCGCGTTCGATGAACAGCCCGTCGATGCGCGAGGGGTTCTCGATCGCGTCGGAAAGCCCGCGGCCCGGTTCGAGATCCATGGTCAGCGCGCCCGTGCCGAAATGCACGTCGAGGTCGAGCAGTGCGGTCGGCAGCTTGTGCTCGGCGCTGAACAGCCAGGCGAGCGAGGTCGCGATGGTCGAGGCACCGACGCCGCCGCGCGTTCCAACGACGGCAGTGATGACATGGTTGCGCGCAGCTGCCGCATCGGGATTGTGCCGCGGCGCGTTCAGCACGCTCTGCGCCTGGAGCAGCGAATCGCGCAGCGCTTCCTCGCTCAGCGGCTTGAGCAAATAGTCCTGCAGCCCGCTGGCGGTGAGGTCGCGGTAGAGGCGAACGTCGTTGATCTGGCCGACCGCGATCACCACCGTGCCGGGTTCGCAAACCTCGGCCAGGGCGTTGATGTCGGACAGCGGATCGCCGCATTCGGACAGGTCGACCAGCAGGATCTGCGGGCTGGCCGAGACCGAGAGCGTCTGCACCGCGTTGCGAAGCCCGCCCATGTTGCACTTCTCATGCGGCATGTTGAGGTTCGAGACCGTGGTGCGGACCACTTCCATGGTGGCTTCGTCGCTGACGAAGGCGGCGAACGAATCGCGTTCGCCCATTCCGGATGACATCTGGTTCATCAAAATCTCTCCTTCGCGATCCGTTAGCTGCCGCCGCCCTGCTGGGTCGAAACCGACGGCAGGCCGCCTTCACCGGTCGGTGCCTGCTGGCGATAGCTGTCGATGGCCTTGGTCGAACTCATGACCACGGTCTCGCCGGTGCCCTTCTGGCCAGCCAGAAGGTCTTCGGGATTGGCGATCATGGCGGCGAAATTGGCGTTCACCGCGCAGCCGAAGCCGTCGCTGGTGGCGTTGTTCGGATTGAAGTCGGTCTTGTCGGTCCACATCGGGCAATTCTCGACCGCTGCGGTGCTGCGGGTGACGACCACCCGTGCGACGCCGGGACCGGCCTGGCCCTCTGTCACCGGGGCCGATTCGGCCAGGATGATGCCCTGCCGGTCGGCCAGCGCCATCAGGTCCGCGCGGGCGGCGGGGCCGATGCTGCTGGTGTCGACCGACACCTTGTCGCCATAGGAGATGTCCATGGCTTCCCACCACCCGGCAAGCCGGCTCTGTTCGCCGATGGCGATGCCTTGGGCGCTGGTCATCACGTCGAACACGTAATTCGTGCGCGAGACGACCGGCTGGTGCTCGGAATAGAGGGTGCGGTTCGAAGCCACGCCGCCGACACAGCCCGCAAGGGCGGCCGAGGCGCCGAGCAGAAGCGCGGCGGTCGCCGCCTTGCGCCCGGTTGCGCGCGCAGGGATGGTCTTGATCATCTTGGTCACCTTGCTGCTCCCGTCCATCAGAAGTTGAAGCCGGGCTTGGCGTCGCCGGCGTCGGCGCTGCGAACCGGGGCGGATTGCTGCGGAAGATCGTTCATTCCGACGACGGGGCCGGTCGGGGCCGCCTCGCTGGCGCGGGGCATCGGGCGCCGCTCGCCGCCCGTTTCGCCGTCGGACTGCATTCCCAGCAGATGGCCCAGGACGGTCGGATTCTTGTAGCCGTCGGTGGGCAGCGCGATGTCCTTGGCGTCGACTGGCTTCACCAGGTACGGCGTGACCACGATCACCAGCTCGGTCTCGCCGCGGCGGAAGCTGGTCGAGCGGAAGAGATTGCCCAGGATCGGCAGGTCGCCGACGCCCGGCGTCTTGTCGATGGTCTGGTTCGAGTAGTTCGACAGCAGGCCGCCGATCATGAAGCTCTGGCCCGAACCCAGTTCCACCGTCGTTTCCGCGCGGCGGGTGGTGAGGGCGGGAACCTCGAAGCCCTCGATCGTGACGGCACCCGCGCTCGACAGTTCCGAGACTTCGGGACGGACGCGGATGGAGATACGGCCATTGGCCAGCACGGTCGGGGTATAGGCGAGGCTGACGCCGTATTTCTTGTACTCGATGGCGACGGTGCCCAGGCCCTGGCTCATCGGGATCGGGAATTCACCGCCCGCCAGGAACTCGGCCGTTTCGCCCGAAAGCGCGGTCAGGTTCGGCTGCGCCAGCGTGGTGACGAGGCCGTCCTGCTCGCCAAGGTCGAGCGCGCCTGCAAGGTCGAGGCCGAGGAACTTGCCGAAGCCCGCGATGGTGCTGCCGCCGCCAGCGGCGGTCACCAGGCTTGATCCGGCCGAAGCCGACGAGCCGCCGGTAAACAGGCTGCTACCGGGAGTCCACTGCGGCAGGAAGCCATCGCGTCCCTGGGTGACGCCGAACTTGAAGCCGCTGGTGCCGTCGAAGGTCGAGAGGTTCACGCCGATGGCGCGGACCAGCGTGCGGCTCACCTCGGCGAAGCGCACCTGCAGGTTGACCTGCAGCGGGGTCGCCAGCTTCAGGCGGCTGATCACGTTCGTCCCGTCGCCCACGAAGGCGGAGACGAGGCGCTCGGCCTCTGCCGCGTCTTCGGGCGCGGCGACGGTGCCGGTCAGCAGCACGGTGTTATTCATCGTCGCGGTCGAGATCTTCGCCTCGGGCATGGCGAGGCCAAGCATCTGGTCGATGCTGTCGATGTTGGTGCCCACGCGGATATTGGCCGACCAGATGATCGCCCCGGCGGCATCGCTGGCATAGACGGTCGTCTCGCCGCCCGACTTGCCGAACAGGTAGATCTGGTTGGTCGATTTCACCTGCACGTCGGCGACACTGTCGTCGGCGATGAAGATGTCGGCCATGCGGCCACCCACGTTCACCAGCTGGCCCCGGCCGATCGACAGCAGGATCTGGTCGGAGGGCGCGGGCATCGTCTGCGCGGCGGCGGTGGTGGCGGTGCCGACCGTGCCGATCGGCGCCAGGGCAGTAGCAGCGAGCGCGAGGCCCGAAAGCAGGCGGCGTTTCATTCTATGTCCCCCCTTGGACATGACATTGCGATTCCTGGTCACAGCGTGTCTGCTCCCGTCCCCAAAGATTACTGGTGCGATCACTTGCCGGCCGGCACGATGACGGTGCTGTTGCCGCGGCTGACGCGGACGGTGGGTCCGGTCGGGCGGGCGGCGGCGGCGGGTGCCGCGGTGCCTGCGGTAGGCGCGGGATCGGCGCTCTTGCTCGTTCCGCTGGGCATGTAGCGCGACTGGAAGCGCGACACGTCGCCGCCGGTCTGGAAGGTGGTGCGGCCTTCCTGCGGACGGTTCATCGCCAGCTGCAGGATTTCCTCTTCCTCTTCGGGCGTGGCGCCATCGGGCACCACCACTTCGCCCGAGGCGATCGCGCGGTCGAGCTCGGCGCGGTTATCGGCGATCGAGCGCAGCGCCAGGCTGATCGTGCCGACTTCCTGTGCGACATAGATCTTCTCGGCAATGCGCGGGGTGGCTTCCAGCGTGACGGTGCGGAAGCTCTTCACGACGGTCTTGCCCTCGACCTGCTCGCTCGCGGTCGACTGGTCGGTCGCCAGCACGCGCAGGTTGCGCAGCACGGTCTCGGTCGCGTTGAAGC
>JAPYSD010000293.1 GCA_029936705.1 Croceicoccus sp.
GGCATAATCGCTTCATTTGCAGCCGACGCTGTCCACGGCTGGGGCTTTTTCCACGCGGCATTCAACTTCCTCGGATTCATGATCCCGGCAATTATTGCCGCCATGTTTTCGGAATGAAGTTCGGCCCTATAGCGGCGGCCTTCGACGGGCCGTCGCACGCGAAAGCAGATGATGAAGACGCCCCCCATGGGGGGAAGCGGGCCTAATCGCTTACGTAGATGGCTCTTCGAAAATCTGTGCCGAATCTAATCGCATTTCCCGCTCGGGAGGCGATGAATAGCCCGAGGCGCGAGAACTCGGGGGAGACCATCGAAATCGAGCGCATCTATGGTCTCATCCACTGCAGTTCCCGCTCTACATTCCCCTTTCGGGATTCATTTGCTGAGAGGCTTGGGGGGAGGATTCCTCGATGAACCTGATATTCCTGCCGATTGGCCCTCGGTTCCCTCAAGGAGTGAGCCCCCCGAAGGATTCCCGGCAGGAGGTGAAGACGAGCCGGAGGGCGGTTGGTCAGGTCCGGTCTGGTGCGAGGTTGCGGTTCTATATGAAGGGGTAATTCGACCCTGCCCGTCACGAGAACATATAGGTCGCTTCGAGAACGGCTTTCAGGTCCAGTTCGCCCAGTGGTGGCAGCGGCAGAAGCTGTGCCTGTAGATCTTCATCGTCAATCTGGTCCAGTAACTCGTCACGAAAATGAGCGAGTGGATCCGCTTCATACATCCGCACGAATGTCTCGCGCAGGATCTCCGAAAGGCGGTCTGTGTCTGCTGCGTGGGTTCCGAAGCTGTCATGGATGACCGCGACATCATCGATGCCTTCGAGAGATGCAGCGTTGATGGTTAGCATCAGGTGCGCGGCGTCGAGTGAGTGGATGAAGTTTGGCGCGATAGCATTGCCGCTCTTCCGGCTGTCCATTGTTGCCCTGCCGGGCCGCTCAAGATAACCGGCAAGGGTCGTGGGTGTGGCATCATCGGACAGGCTCAACTGCATGCGCTTGCCGCGAAAGGTCACATCCGTCTTGCCGACCTTCGTATTCGGATAGCGCTGCATGACGGGCAGGCCCGCTGGCGTCGTCCACCAAAGCGGTATGTCCACCTTATTAATGACTTTCGCTGCGGACTTGAACCACGCCATCGCCGACGCGGCGGCTGGCACCGTTTCGCCGATCAAACGATAGAGCAGCGACGACAGCCAGTTGGCAGCGGTAAAGTTGTCGGCTCCGCGAAGATAGGACGGCAAGCCCTGATCGTGTGCCGCCTTGTCCAGCCGCGCCAGTTCTCCCTTGATCTGATCGGTCATGGCATAGGCTGTCGCGGAATAGACGTAGGTCATGCAGGGAGGCTTCACGACCCCACGAGTGATCTTCCCCTCCTGCCACGGTCTAGCCTTGGGATCAGACGACGCGTCGGCAAGCGCCTGCGCCTTGGAAGCGACAAGGGCGTAAATGTCTCCTGGCCTATCGGCCCCTGTCAGGTTCACATGCGGTGCTGCGTCGGGATCCCGGAGGAGCGCCGTGTAATGCTGCAGGCCCGAGTTCGATCCGTCGATGGCGATAGGCAGGTGCGAGATGAAGGCCTCGCCGTCCCGCACACAGCCTGCCCATTCGAGGCAGGCCGCAAGCGCGGCCCAAGGCTTGTCTGCGGTAGTCCAAAAGCGCCCACCATCAAGCGGATCGGTTGCGCTGTCGATGATTTCCGCCGTGTGCTCTTCAACCCACGCCACACGCTCATCGAAACTGACCTTGTCGATGCCGAAAACATTGGCAGTGTGAATGGCAAGCCAGCGAGCGCCGTTTCTGCCCAGCGGCTTTCCTCTCGAGAACTCCAGAAGGGCGCGGCCCGTGTCATTCGCCTGCGGATGCGGTCCAGCTTGCGGAACGGCATAGGCCCGCCCCCGCCAATCGAGTTCGTAGGGGTAGTAGATCGCGGGGAAGTCGGCGAGCTTGCGAGCAACCCATAATTGCTGTGCAACAGTCAGGCGCTTGCCCCGCTCTCCCGCGTTACGTGCGTGTATCTCGGCGCGGCTCCGCCTCCATGCGGCCTCGATTTCAGCAGATGATTCAGCTGTGGATGGGCGCTCCGGCAGCGGTTCCATGATCTGTTTCGGCAGTCCGGCCATGCCTCCGCCGTCATTCGTGAGCGTTTCCATGACGTCAAAAATCTGTCGGTTGATCCTCCACGCAGTATTCTGGATGGCATTCACGGCAGAATAGACCGACGGCATCTCGATATTCTCGAGTTCCTCGCGGTACGCTCGGGAAGATGCGCGAACGAGACGAGCGCCAATCATCGGCTGGAGATATCCGCCATCGGTTGGCGTCGTCCAAGGTCGCGGCGCAACAACCATGGGAAACGGCAACGGATCCAGCAGCTCGCACCGTTCATGCTGGCCTTCCATCCATTCCAGCGCCTTATCAGTCACCTGTAGAATCTGTTTTCGCTTGAACGATTTTCCGTGCCGCTCTTGCACCAGCCGAGTCTCGAACAGGTCGGTCGCCGCGATGGCCAGCTCGAGCATCTTCATGCCGATCAACAGCTGTTCCTTCTGTGACCAGCAAACCGCCACGCCTTCCACTTCATGCATGTCGGCAATCGCCAACTGGCGCTTACGGCTCACCTTGGAACGCTTGGCGAGGCTGCGCTGTAGCCCCTTTGCGCCAGCGGGGTTCACCCGGGCGAACTCACTGTCTTCAAGATGGCTCTGGACCGCCCGTGCCACCATCTTCGAGGCCGTCTGAAGGTTCTGCTCGCTCACGCCTGCCTGAATACAGCAGCGAAGTGTTAGATACGCGAGCGCCTTGGGATCGGCATCATATGGCTGAAGCAGATCGAAGGCAGCATGACGGCGACCCGCCTTCCCTGCCTTCCCGTCGGCAAGAAACGCTTCGATTGCTTGGGCTGTCGGGTTGAGCATTTTGCGCAGCATAACGCGCCCCGGCGGAAGCACCGCCGCGTCCCGTTCGGGACCGAAAGCATCCATCCAAGGTGCTGCCCGCTTGTCTCGATAACGTGTTCTGCTGATTGCACGGGATTTTTCTTCGAGGCCCAGCTGGACCTGCACGAGATCTTCAGTTTCTGACATGCTTCCGAATATTAACTTGAGGGATTGGGCCAACTTCCCGCAGCTAAGCGTCCGCGGATTCCGGCTGGGGCTCTGCGTTCCCACGAAGCGCTTCGTAGAGCTGACCGGGGCCCAGCAGGATTTCCTTGAGGCCCGCGCGGACCTTATCCGACCCGAGCGCCTGCTGACTCATTTTCTGATGGGCATCGAGGGCATCGATGATGGCGTTTAGGAGTTCGTTGTCGAGCGTAGGCGACGAGGCGAACTGCAACTTGCTGTTATTCTGGGCCTGCGTGACGAGCTCCTCGGATTCCAACAGCTTTCCCTTGATGACCTCATTGATATAGACGAGCTGATCGCCGTCGGTGAGGTCACCGTCGAACAGGTCGTTCACCTTCTCAATGATCTCGCGCAGCAGCGCCTTTTGCTTTTCCTGCAGTGTTCCCGAGCCCGCGCCGTCCACCGGCTTGATCTGTGGTGTATCATTGTCCCCGAGTTGCATCGCCTTCTTGCCCTGACTCTTCAGGGCATGGTGGGTCAGCAAGAGCTGCGAGACATCGACACCGACCCGTTCGCGCCCGAAGTCCAGCAGGCGGACGAGGTACTTATAAAACAGGAAGCGCTTTTCGATGTCCGTGTTGCCGTAGTCGAACATCTGGCTGAGGAAGGTGTAGATGCGGATGAAAGTCTGCATGTCCACCTTGAACATGCTGAGCGCGTTCATCTCATCGGATGCGGCGCTTGCCGCCTTTTCGTCCCCGAGTTCGTCGGCATCTGCCTTGGCCTGCTTCGCCGCAGCGAAGCGTTTCAGCAGGCGGTCCGCCACGGGGCCCACAGCGCCCGCAAGGTCGCCCTGCTTCGACTTCAAGTCCATCGCCACAGTCGCCACGCGGTCCACCTCGAAGCTGTCATACCAGCCGCCTGCGTCCAACTTGGCGCGCAGGTCGTAGACTATGTTGGGATCGGTGACGCCTTCCAGCTCTGCCGTCTCGTAATACGTCCTGAAGGCCTCCAGCACTTCCTCGGAGCTGTTCACGAAGTCGAGGACATAGGTCGTGTCTTTGCCGGGATGCGCGCGGTTAAGGCGCGAGAGCGTCTGCACGGCCTGAACGCCTGCCAGCCGCCTGTCCACATACATGCCGCAGAGCAGCGGCTGGTCGAAGCCTGTCTGGAACTTATTGGCGACGAGCAGGAGGTGATATTCCTCGGCCTTGAAGGCCTCGCGGATGTCGCCCTTCAGCTTCGGGTTCAGTTCCTTGCTGGCTTCGCTGAGCGGCTCTGGGGCCGACTCCGGGTCGTTCACCTCACCCGAGAATGCCACCAAGGTGCCCACCGGATAGCCCTTGCCCTTGATGTACTTGTCTATCGCCAGCTTCCAGCGCACCGCTTCCTTGCGGCTGCTTAGAACCACCATCGCCTTCGCCTTGCCATCCAAGAGCGGCTGGACGTTCTCGCGGAAGTGTTCGACGACGATCTGGACCTTCTGGGCAATGTTGTAGGGATGCAGGCTGACCCACTGCATGATGCCCTTCGTCGCCGCTGAACGCTCGACTTCTGCGTCCTCCAGTTCCTCACCGTTGTGCGCCAGCTTGAACGCCAGCTTGTACGGCGTGTAATTCTTGAGGACGTCGAGGATGAAGTTTTCCTCGATAGCCTGCCGCATCGAATAGACATGAAATGGCTCGGGCAGCCCGCCGGGTTCCTTGGGACGTCCGAAGAGCTGCAGGGTCTTCCCCTTGGGCGTGGCGGTAAAGGCGACGTAGGTGACGCCGCTGTCACTGGCCCTTGCTGCCATCTGAGCAGCAAGCAGGTCTTCGGTGCCGATTTCACCGCCGTCCTGCAAATCGGCAATCTCCTCCGGCGAGAGGATTTCCTTGAGCTTGGCCGCTGCCTCGCCCGTCTGGGAGCTATGGGCCTCGTCAGCGATGACGGCGAAGCGCTTGCCATCGGTCGCGGCCTGTTCGCGCACGGCCTGCAGGGCGTAGGGGAACGTCTGGATGGTGCAGACGATGATTTTCTTGCCCGCCTTCAGCGCATCGGCAAGCTGGCCGCTTTTGCTGCCACTGTCGTTCTTGATCGTTTCGACGACGCCCGTGGTGCGCTGGAAATCGAACAGAGCCTCCTGCAACTGCCCGTCGATGACGCGCCGGTCGGACACGACGATGACGGTGGAGAACAGCTTCTCGTCGTTCGCATCGTGCAGTTCGGAGAGGAAGTGCGC
>JAPYSD010000784.1 GCA_029936705.1 Croceicoccus sp.
CTTGTGCATTGGCCGACTGGAATCGGGTTCGTCAGTGCCTGGAGAATGCTTTCGTGGGTTTCGACAAGCATCTGCCAGTCGAGAAACGCGAGCTCCCCAGCGTTCGCCACCGTCTGGGCATAGCTCCATGGGCAATGCCTGGGTAAAGCCCGGTTGAGGGCGAATAAGGGGGAGCCCTTCCCTCGCAGCTGGGCGTTGAAACTGTTGACGATCGCGCACACCTCGGAGATCGGATCGCGGAATGCGGCGATGCGATCTGTGTGTCCGAGGTGCATGACGGCTCCGCTTTGTCTTATCCGGCCGCGAAGAAAGCGGCGATATTCAGCGCGGCGTTATGCGCTCCGGCGCCAAGAACGCAAATGACCACCATTGCCAGGGCAACTGCAGCGCCTGCAGGGATGAGCTCGGCGATGGTGATGTCGGTGTCGTGAAGGCCGTCCATTGTTTTCCTCTTTCAATAAGATTCAATCAGACCGGCAATTCCTCCAAACGATGCATAGCGTCGGTTTCGACGCGAAATGTTGCGCCCGTCGGCCGGTAACGAGTGATGCCGACGATCTTGAGACCAAGGCCGTTCAGGAGCGGAAATCTGACAAGAGCGTCGAGCGCCATTCCTGTCGCTCGAGCGATTTGTGCCTCCGAAAGGGAAGTGATCAAAACGAGGCTGTCTCCATGGCGCCATCGGACCCTGGTTCCATCATCATTCTCGACGATGTCTGCTTCGACCGTTCGCAGGATATTACGCTTCCGGACAATTCCAGCGGGGAGAGGTTTCCCCGATCGAAGCAGCGCGACGAACCTGTCTCTGAGCTGCGACATTGAAAACGCGCCGTCGTGGTCTTCGGCGGCGATCCGGAGGGTAACAGGATCCACGAGGGTCTTCGGGGCCTCGCCGTGACCGATTGCAATCTTGTACGCTTCATCGGCGATAAGGTCGAAGTGGTGCAGCGCTTCGTGAACTCTGAAGCGCTGCAATTCGGCTAGTCCGTTCCGATGGGTGAGCGCCTCGAACAGCTTGTCGTGTGCTGCTTTATTCTCGGCGCTGATCGGCTTGGCCAGATGCTCCCCTGACGGTGCGACCGAACTTTCGGCTTGCTTGGAAATGTCTGCAA
>JAPYSD010000294.1 GCA_029936705.1 Croceicoccus sp.
GGGCGCCCCATCGTCGGACGCGCCGGCGGACGGGGCAGCGGTCGGGCCATCGATCGGAATGCTGCAGGACGGCGCGCAGAATGGCGCCGATTCCAATGTCCGCACCGCCAGCGCCAAGGTCAATGGCGAGATCATCACCCAGACCGACATCAACCAGCGCGTCGCCTGGATCGAGGCGACCACGCAGCGCCGCCTGACCCCGCAGGAGCGCGAGCAGGTCGTGCAGCAGCTGGTCGACGAGCTGATCCAGATCCAGAACGCGCGCGAATCGGAAATCACCATTACCTCGGAAGAGGTCGTGCAGATGTACGACCGCTATGCGCAGCGCGAGCTTGGCATCACCTCGGCCGAGCTGGACCAGCTGACCCGCTCGGTCGGCTCCTCGCCCGCCTCGCTGCAGCGCATGCTGCTGGCGCAGGCCGCGTGGCAGCAGCTGCTGCGCCGCAATGTCGCGCCGCTGGTCAATGTCTCGGCGCGCGAGGTGAACGAGCAGATCGACCGGATGAAGGCCGACAAGGGCACCAACGAATACCGCCTGGGCGAGATCTATATCGCCGCCCCTGCCGGCGCCGACGCGCAGGTCGAGCAGCGCATGCAGGCGATCATGGAACAGCTGCAGGAAACCGGCGATTTCGCGGCGGTCGCGGCGCAGTTCTCGCAGGCGTCCACCGCGGCGCGCGGCGGCGACCTGGGCTTTGTCCGGCTGGACCGCCTGCCGCCCGAGCTGGCGACGGTCGTGCCCGCGATGCAGGTGGGCGAGTTGCAGGGCCCGATCCCGTGCTGCGGCGGCTATTCGATCCTCTACATGCGCGACAAGCGGCAGGTGATGGTCGCCGATCCGCGCGACGGGATGGTCAGCCTGGCGCAGATCACGATCAACATGCCCGCGGGCCTGTCGATGAACGACATGAACCAGTTCGCGGCGAAGTTCGGCCAGGATACGCAGGGCTTCACCGGCGGCTGCGGCGCGGTCGAGGCGCAGGCGAAAAAGATCGGCGCCGAGGCGGTGCTGGTCGACCAGATCTCGATCCGGCAGCTTCCCAGCCAGCTTCAGGAAATGGTGCTGGCTACGCCCGATGGCGGCGTGACGCGCCCCTATGGCGTCGCGGCGAGCGAGGCGAGCCAGCCGCTGCGCGCGATGATGGTGTGCGGCCGGACCGAAGCGCCGATGCTGGACGGGCCGACCTTCGACCAGGTGATGAACACGCTCGAGAACGAGCGGATCGAGCGGCGTGCGCAGAACTACATGCGCGACCTGCGCCGCGACGCCATCGTCGAACGCAACTGAGCGAGGGCCGGCCCCCAATGGTCCGACAGGTGCCACAGGGGCTGGCCGTTTCGATCGGCGATCCCGCGGGGATCGGCCCCGAGCTGATCGCGCGGCTGTGGACGCTGCGCCGCGAGGAAGCGGTGCCGGTCTTCGCCTGCGTCGGCAGCGCCAGCCTGCTGCAGGACGCAGCGGCGCGTGTCGGATTCGACCTGCCGGTGGCGCGCATCGCCGCGATGGAACAGGCGGCAGGCGCGTTTGACGATGCCCTGCCGGTGATCGACGTGGGCGACGCGCCCTATCGTCCCGGCCAGCCCGATGCCGAGGGTGCGGCGCTTGGCCTTGCCAGCCTGTCCCGCGCCGCCGCGCTGGCGGTATCGGGCGAAGCGGGCGCGCTGGTCACCGCCCCCATCGCCAAGGCGGAGCTGGCCAAGGTCGGCTTTACCCATCCCGGACAGACCGAGTTCGTGGCCGAAGCCTGCGGCACCGCGCCCGAGGACGCGGTGATGATGCTGGCGGGCCCTTCGCTGCGGGTGGTGCCGGTGACGGTGCACGTGCCGCTGGCGCGCGTGCCCCATCTGCTGAACGCCGACCTGATCCACCGCCGCACCGCCATCGCCGCCCGCGCACTGGCCCGCGATTTCGGCATTTCCGCACCGCGCATCGCGGTCACCGGCCTCAACCCCCATGCGGGCGAGGCCGGGCGGATGGGCGGCGAGGACAGCGCCATCATCGCGCCCGCGGTCGAACGGCTGCGCGCCGATGGCTTCGACGTGCGCGGGCCGCTGCCTGCCGACACCATGTTCCATGCCGCCGCGCGCGCGACCTATGACCTCGCCGTGTGCATGTATCACGACCAGGCGCTGATCCCGCTCAAGGCGCTGGACTTCGACCAGGGGGTCAATGTGACGCTGGGCCTGCCGATCATTCGCACCTCGCCCGATCACGGCACGGCGTTCGACATCGCGGGCACGGGCCGCGCGCATGTCGGCCCGATGCTGGCGGCGCTGCGCATGGCGGGCGACTGCGCGGCCCGGCGGCGCGGGGATTTGGCATGAGCCTGCCGCCCCTGCGCGACGTGATCGCGGCGCACGGCCTGTCGGCGTCGAAGGCGCTGGGCCAGAACTTCCTGCTGGACGAGCAATTGCTGGACCGCATCGCGGCGCTGCCCGAAAAGCTGGGCCCCGGCCCCCTGGACGGACAGGACGTGCTGGAAATCGGCCCCGGCCCCGGCGGCCTGACCCGCGCGCTGCTGCGCGCAGGCGCCAGGGTCACCGCGATCGAGATGGACCGCCGCTGCCTGCCCGCGCTGGCCGAACTGGCGGATGCGTTCCCCGGCCAGCTGAAAGTGATCGAGGGCGATGCCATGGCCATCGACCACGACAGCCTGTTCGCCGGCCCCTACGCGGTCGCCGCGAACCTGCCCTATAATGTCGGCACCGCGCTGTTCACGCGCTGGATGGGGGCCGAGGGCTGGCCGCCGCGCTGGACCTCGCTTACCCTGATGTTCCAGCAGGAAGTGGCGCAGCGCATAGTCGCGCAGCCCGATACCGGCGCCTATGGCCGCCTTGCCGTGCTGGGCCAGTGGCGGGCCGAGGCGCGGATCGCGATGAAGGTGCATCGCAGCGCCTTTACCCCGCCGCCCAAGGTGATGAGCGCGATCGTCCACGTGACCCCCGCCGCCGCGCCCGAGGGCGTGTCGATGAAAGTGCTGGCCCGCGTGACAGAGGCTGCCTTCGGCCAGCGCCGCAAGATGCTGCGCCAGTCGCTGAAGGGCGTGCCGGGCGCGCTGGATGCGCTGGACGCATTGGGCATCGATCCCTCGCGCCGCGCGGAAACGCTCTCCATCGCCGAATTCTGCGCCGTGGCGCGTGCGCTTTCCTGACTTCCATGGGTGGCATTACGCCGCCGCCTGATCTACCTCTTGTTGCATATGAAACGAGAGGACACCCCGCCGATCGGCCCCGAGCAGGCCGCGATGCTGGAGCGCATCGATCCCGCCCGCATGCTGGAGCGCAGCTGCACGTGGAGCGCGATCAACAGCGGCACCGGCAATCTGGACGGGCTGGCGCGGCAGGCCGCCCTGCTGGCCGACTGCTTTGCCGAGCTTCCGGGCGAAGTGCGGCTGGAAGAGCCCGCCCCCGTCAGCGCCATCGACGCGGCGGGGCAGGAAGTCGCGTTGGAACGCGGGCGGCACCTGGTGCTGTCGGTCAGGCCCGAGGCGGAGCGGCGCGTGCTGCTGACCGGGCACATGGACACGGTCTTTCCCGCCGACCACCCGTTCCAGTCGATCGAGGAGCTTGAGCCCGGCGTGCTGAACGGCCCCGGCCTTGCCGACATGAAGGGCGGCATCGCCGTCATCGCCGAGGCGCTGCTGGCGTTCGAGAGCAGCCCGCTGGCCCCGGCGCTGGGCTATGACGTGATGATCAACGCGGACGAGGAAGTGGGCAGCCAGTCCTCCGCCCCGCTGATCGAGCGGCTGGCGCGCGGCAAGCTGGCCGCGCTGACCTACGAACCCGCGACCATGCCCGACGGCACCATGGCGGGCGCGCGCGGCGGATCGGGCAATTACTCGGTGACATTCACCGGCAAGTCCGCGCACGCGGGGCGCAATCCGCAGGACGGGCGCAATGCCATCGTCGCGGCCAGCGACCTGGTGCTGCGGCTGAAGGCGATGCAGACTGAAGAACTGCCGATCAATCCCGCGAAGATCGAGGGCGGCAGCGCGAACAATGTCGTGCCCGATCACGCGGTGCTGCGCTTCAACATCCGCCCCAAGTCGCGCGAAGTCGCCGCTGCTTTCGAGGCGGAGCTGCCGAAGCTGCTGGCCGAGATCGCGGCGCGGCACGAGGTGGAGGCGCATCTTCACGGCGCGATCTCGCGCCCGCCCAAGCCGATCGACCCGCAGGCCGCCCGCCTGTTCGCGCTGGTCGACGACAGCTCTCGCGCATTGGGGCTGGTCGCGGCGCGGCGCGATACGGGCGGCGTGTGCGACGGCAACAATATCGCGGCCTGCGGCGTGCCGGTGGTCGACACGATGGGCGTACGCGGCGGGTCGATCCACTCGCCCGACGAATATCTCATCGTCGCATCGCTGGCCGAGCGGGCACGTCTGTCGGCGCTGGTGCTGCACCGGCTGGCATCCGGCGAACTCGATGGCGCCGCGCTCGATCCTTCGGAGAACAGATGACCCATATCATTCGCCCGTCGCGTCCCGGCGACCTTGAAGCGCTGTACGAAATGGCGAAGCTGACGGGCGGCGGGTTCACCAACCTGCCGCCCGACCGCCCTGCCCTTACCGCCAAGCTGAACGCCAGCGCGCGCGCCTTTGCGCGGCCCATGGGCGCGGAGATCGGCACCGACCTGTTCCTGCTGATGCTGGAGGACGCGGAGAGCGGCCGGATCCTGGGAACCTGCCAGATCTTCAGCCGGATCGGCGGGGACCTGCCGTTCTATTCCTATCGCCTGACCACGCTGACCACCCACAGCCGCGAGCTGGACCGCACGTTCCGCAACCAGATGCTGAACCTTGTCACCGACCTTGAAGGGTCGAGCGAGGTCGGCGGGCTGTTCCTGCATCCGAATGCGCGTGCCGGGGGCCTTGGCATGCTGCTGGCGCGCAGCCGGTACCTGTTCATTGCGATGCACCGCGCACGCTTTGGCGACCGCCTGCTGGCAGAGCTGCGCGGCGTGGTCGATGCGCAGGGCAACGCGCCGTTCTGGGACGGGGTCGCGGGGCGATTCTTTGGCATGAGCTTTCGCGACGCGGACGAATTCAACGCGCTGCACGGCAACCAGTTCATCGCCGACCTGATGCCCAAGAACCCGATATACGTGAACATGATCAGCGACGAGGCGCGCGAGGCGATCGCCGTCACCCACGAAAGCGGACGGCCCGCGCGCCGCATGCTGGAGGCGGAGGGTTTCCGCTTTGAAAACTATGTCGACATCTTCGACGCCGGGCCGACCATGATCGCGCGCACCGACCAGGT
>JAPYSD010000295.1 GCA_029936705.1 Croceicoccus sp.
TCTCCCATCAGCCGCGACGATGCGGCATTGGCCTTGACGACGCCGTGAGGCCTGTCAGCGGCTGCACCGGCAAGTCCGCTGGCGTGCCAGACGTAGAAAGCCGCAAGGGCAGCCATTGCCATGGCCGCGAGGACGACCAGCCGGATGAGCGCTGAGCCCGCTCGCCGCTCGTCGCGCCAGCGAAGCAGGGCGACGGCGGCAAAAGGCGGAGCGTAGAAGACCGCTTTCATCGTGAACATCGCGGCCAGTGCCGCCAGTGCTGCAGCCCCCATGCCCATGATCCAGAAGCGCGGTCCGTCCAAGGGCATCCAGATCAGCAGCGCAAGCGATGCCATTAGAGCAGCGGTTGCCGCCGGGTCCGCGCGGAAGGAAAACCCGTGCTGCAGCACATACCCTGCCGAGAGGTAGCACAGGGCGCACAGTAGGGCTCCGGCAGGATCGGTGAAACGGCGCGCCAGCGCGAAAATGGACCCAAGGATGACCATCTCAAGGCACAGCATCACCGTCCGTCCGGCAATGATCGCATCGATGGCGTCGTTAAAAGATCGGGGAAGCCAGCTGAAGATGCGGACGTGGAACGACTGGAGCGCGCGGTCGAGCCGGCCGTCGGCAAACCGGACGACCTCGTCATAATAGAAGAATTCGTCCCAATTGATGGCACGCGTATGCACCATGACCGCCTGTGCCAGAAGCAGCAGGGCAATTGCGGCAGCAGGCCAGATCGCGCGTTGCGCATCAGGCCACACCGCACCCGGAGGGACGCCGACGCGCAAGGCCGTGGTGGTCATCGACTAGCGGCTCCTGCGGGCGGACGCGGGGCCGGACAGTCCGGGCAGGGCTACGATATCGGCGACCACGCCGTCCGCTTCCGTTTCGTCGCGCGTTTCTTCCTGCGTGTGGTGATGTTCATGGCCGATCCGCCGGTCTTGTTCCTGCAACCGTTCCTCCAGCCTGCGGACTTTGTGGAGGGTTGCCTCCAGCAGCTTGCGATTGGCGGTGATCAGATCGGCCAGCATGCCCATGACGGCGACCAGCGCACCCAGCACCAGCAGCACGCCGCCGATCACGAGCGACTGGATATGGCCGCCGCCATCACCGTTCAGATAAAACCATATGAATCGCAGGATCGGCACGGCGCCGGCCAGCGCCAGCAGCAGCCCCGTTCCCACGAAGACCCGCAGGGCGTTGTAGGTCGTATAGGCGCGGACGATCGTCACGCCCGTCTGGCTGATGAAGCGCGGAATCGACGTAAACAGGCGCGAGGGGCGCGTTGCAGGATGCGTGCGAACCGGCACGCTCACCACCGCCATGCGCTTGCGGCCGGCCTGGATTAGCATGTCGGTGGTATAACTGAATTCGGTGGTGATGGTGAGGCGCTGGGCAGCCTCGCGGCTGATGGCGCGAAAGCCGCTGACGGCATCGGAGATGTCTGTGCCCGACAGGCTGCGCACGATCATGCTGCCCAGCCGTTGCAGGCGGCGCTTGACGGGGCCGAAATGGGCGTTCTTGGCCACACCCCGGTCGCCGACCACGATGTCTGCGCGGCCCTCCAGGATCGGCTGGACCAGGGCGGCGATATCCGCGCCTTCGTACTGCCCGTCGGCATCGGTGTTGACGATGATGTCGGCGCCCGCGGCAAGGCTGGCATCCAGCCCGGACTGGAACGCGTTCGCCAGTCCGCGATTGCGGCGATGGCGCACGACATGATCCACACCGTATTTCAGCGCGACATCCGAGGTATTGTCGTGCGAACCGTCGTCGATGATCAGGATTTCAACCGCATCTATTCCCGGGATGTGGCGGGGCAGGGCGGCCAGCGTCGCGGGCAGGTCCTCCGCTTCGTTCAGGCACGGGATCTGGATGATGAGCCGCGTCAATGTCATTCCCCCTGCAGCGCAGAATAGTCGATGTCGCGAGTATGGGCAATTCGGCTTGAAAAAACGTTAACCATGTGTGCTGCGCTTGCGGCGCCCAGTGCTTTCATCCGAAACGCGCTCAAAAGTCCCGCAGCGCATCGGTCAGCCTCTCGCGCAGCGCGATGGACGGCGCCCAGCCCATGCCAGCAAGCCTTTGGATGTCCATGATCTCGCGATAACGACGTCATGGTCACGCTGCGACTGCTTGTGGGCCTTCGCCCCTGCACGATGCGGATCAGATTGGTCGCGTCGGTCAGATCGCGATAATGCCACTGAAAGGTCTGTTTCTGGACATATGAATCTTCATAGATATCGTCGAACCCGGCGATTCTGAATGACGAGGAGCGCCGCTTGACACCATGAACGGCATAGCCCTTTTGCAGCAGCAACCACGCGAGACACGCTCCGCCCTGGCCAGTCACGCCGGTGATCAGTGCTCTCATGCCGCTTATGCTTTCCTCGTGCTGTTTCGCTGGCGAGACCGTGCTTCTAGAGTTCCGGCATGGCTAGCTGGCGCTCCGGCGTGCCATCAGCAACAAGGCTGCGCCTGATCGGTGGCGATGAACGAAAAAGCCCCGCCCCTGTGCTGGCTATGCGAGCGTCCGCTGGGCGAGCGGGTGGAGCGGCATCATCCCGTGCCGAAAAGCCGCAAGGGGCGCGAGGTGGTCGACGTGCATCCGATCTGCCACCGGACGCTGCACGCACGCTACAGCAACTCGGAAATGGCGCGGCTGGGCGGCGACGTGGCAGCCATCAGGTCCGACGAGGAAATCGCCGCGTTCCTGCGCTGGATCGCGAACAAGCCCGCCGACTTTCACGCGCCGACGCGCAAGAAACGCTGAGGCAACCGGCGGCGAGTAAGCCCGCGTCAGGCCAGCCGCAGCAGACGCTGCAGCAATCCGGGCTCTTCCATCGGCTGGATGCGGCCATAGTGCTGGCGCCGCAGATTGGCGTCGGTGAATGGCCGCGGACTGCTCCAGCTGTCCTTGCCCGATCGGTGAAAACTATATCTCGACATGCTCGTGCCCCCTGGCTGCCGATGAGATGAATATCGCTTACGAGGGCCCTTAAGACGAGCGGGAGTTATGCGCTGTCCCTCCGCAAACTTATCCACAATGGCAGGCCGCACAAAGGTTAAGCGGCGCCGAGGAAGGGAGTTGACGCGGCTGTCAGCAAGGCTGTGCAACCCATTGGCCGGGCACGCGTGCCGATGCCGCCATGGCAACGGCGCCACAATCAGCCACAAAAGAAAAGGGCCCGCACGCGGCGAGCCCCTGTCATGAAATCCCGTGGACCGCGCAGGCTGGCCGATGCGAATCGCCCGCTTCCCGCGATCAGTCCTCGACGTGTTCGGCCAGGACGGTCAGGCCGTTGTCGCCGACCTCGGCAAAGCCGCCCGACACGGTGATGATTTCGGGCGCGGCGTTCGCAGTCTTGTAGACGCGCATCTGGCCGTCGGCGATGGTCGACATGAAGGGGGCGTGCCCCTCCAGGACACCGAACGCACCCTCGCTGCCGGGGACTTCCACCATGTGGACGTCTTCCGAGCGGACCAGCTTGGCCGGGGTTACGAGTTCGAAATGCAAAGGCATCAGGCAATCCAATTGTGAACAAACGAGAGCAAAAAGTAGCTCCCTAGTGTGCCGATAAGAAGTTGCCCGATCATAACGGGCATACTGTCCAGACTTTCCAAGCCATCTTTTCTAGAAATCAGCGCATAGAGAGTGTGCCAAAGACCCCCCGCTACTGAGATCAAAAACATTCCGACAGGTAGGATGGCTAGCCACCACCACCCGAAGGACATGCTAGAAAAAATTGCAACTCCGATACAAACTGCAAACCAGTAAGCTATCAACGCCTTTGAGCGATCCGTAGCCTCCTGATTGTATGCACGAGATACCAATTAAGCCTCTTCGGCCAGCTTCTTGGCCTTCTCGACTGCCTCGTCGATGCCGCCGACCATGTAGAACGCCGCTTCGGGCAAGTGGTCGTATTCGCCTTCGACGACGGCCTTGAACGACTTCACCGTGTCTTCCAGCTGGACGAACTTGCCCGGGATGCCGGTGAAGACCTCGGCCACGTGGAACGGCTGCGACAGGAACTTCTGGATCTTGCGCGCGCGCTGGACGGTCAGCTTGTCCTCTTCCGACAGCTCGTCCATGCCCAGGATGGCGATGATGTCCTGCAGCGACTTGTACTTCTGCAGCGTTTCCTGAACGGCGCGGGCAGTCTCGTAATGCTCGGTACCGACGACGCGGGGTTCGAGGACGCGGCTGGTCGAATCCAGCGGGTCGACCGCGGGATAGATGCCGAGTTCCGAGATCGCGCGGTTCAGCGTGGTCGTCGCGTCAAGGTGAGCGAAGGACGTTGCCGGCGCAGGGTCGGTAAGGTCATCGGCGGGCACGTAGATGGCCTGCACCGAGGTGATCGAACCCTTGGTGGTCGAGGTGATGCGTTCCTGCAGCGCGCCCATGTCGGTCGACAGGGTCGGCTGGTAGCCCACGGCCGAGGGAATACGGCCAAGCAGCGCCGACACTTCCGAACCCGCCTGGGTGAAGCGGAAGATGTTGTCGACGAAGAACAGCACGTCCTGCCCTTCCTGGTCGCGGAAATACTCGGCCATGGTCAGGCCCGACAGGGCGACGCGAGCACGCGCGCCCGGGGGCTCGTTCATCTGGCCGAAGACGAGTGCCACCTTGGACCCTTCGGACGTGGCATTGCCGTCGGCGTCCTTGGCGATGACGCCCGCGTCGAGGAACTCGTGATAGAGGTCGTTGCCCTCGCGGGTACGCTCACCCACGCCGGCGAACACGGACACGCCGCCGTGGCCCTTCGCGATATTGTTGATCAGCTCCTGGATCAGCACGGTCTTGCCGACGCCGGCGCCGCCGAACAGGCCGATCTTGCCGCCCTTCGCATAGGGGGCCAGCAGGTCGATGACCTTGATGCCGGTGACCAGGATGGCCGCCTCGGTCGACTGGTCGATGAACTCGGGGGCCTTCGCGTGGATCGGCGCGTACATGTCCGAACCGACGGGGCCCATCTCGTCGATGGCTTCGCCGACCACGTTCATGATGCGGCCCAGCGTCTTGGGGCCGACGGGGACGGTGATCTGCTTGCCGGTGTTCGACACGGGCTGGCCGCGGGTCAGGCCGTCGGTGCCGTCCATGGCGATCGTGCGAACGGTGCTCTCGCCAAGGTGCTGCGCGACTTCGAGGACGAGGCGGTTGCCGTTGTTCTCGGTCTCGAGCGCGGTGAGGATCGCGGGCAGTTCGCCTTCGAACACGACGTCGACGACGGCGCCGATAACCTGGCTGATCTTGCCCTGTGCGGGGAC
>JAPYSD010000296.1 GCA_029936705.1 Croceicoccus sp.
GCGCTTGAGATCTTTCTCGCGGAGATTCCGCAGTTCCGATTCAAGGACGGGTTCGCGCCGTCCTACTTCGTCGGCAATATAACCTTTGTCCCGCGCCTCGAACTGCAGTGGAGTTGACCCATGCACTGGGTGCGCATGATGTGCTGCTGTCGAAAGATGCCGATGCCATGCAAGCGGCATTCGGGCGGTTCGACCTTGTACTCGACACCATCCCCGTAACTCACGACATGACACCTTACCTCAACCTTGTCGGGCGCGACGGAATTGTGGTGCTGATTGGCGCGATCGACATGGTACCCCGCTTTCATTCGGGCAATCTGCTGATGCGGCGACGCTCCCTTTCCGCATCGATGATCGGCGGCATCGTCGAAACATAGGAACTGCTGGATTTCTGTGCCCACCACGGAATCCTGCCAGAATGCGAATTGATCGCCATGGCAGACATCAACGAAGGCTTTGGACGCATGGAGCGCAACGACGCAAAATATCGGTTTGTGATCGATATGGCTACCTTGGAACGAAAGTAACGCAGCAAAGCTATAGATATGAAGGATTATCTAGGTCAGTTTGGCGCCGTCGAGGTTGCGGACACATCGAGTTTTCAACGTGTTATAGGGAAGCGTCTTACCGCGAGCTGGAACACCATCCCGCATGTCACTCACAATGACGATTTTGATGTCACCGCGTTGGAAGCATTTCGGGCAAGTTTTGGCCCGGATCGCAAGATTTCTCCCCTGATCTTCCTAATCAAGGCGCTGGTCGTAGCACTACAGCAGTTCCCGCAGTTCAACAGCTCCCTATCCGAAGACGGGAAGGAATTGATCCGAAAACGGTATTTCAATATCAGCATCGCGGTCGACGAACCTCTTGGACTGCTAGTCCCCGTACTACGCGACGCCGATCGCAAGACTGTCGACGAATTGGCCGCCGAGCTTAGCGCGACCAGCAAGCAAGCGCGTGAAAAGGGCTTGCCTATGGCCGCGATGGAAGGCGGGTCGATGACCATTTCCTCGCTGGGCGGTATCGGAGGTACGTCCTTTACGCCAATCATCAATCCGCCAGAAGTGGCGATCCTTGGCGTCACGCCGATGCGCAATGTGGCGCACTGGACTGGAAAAGAATTTGAACCCCGGCAGATGATGCCACTATCGCTCAGCTATGATCACCGCGTGATCAATGGAGACGACGCGGCGCGCTTCCTGCGGTTCATTGCACAGGTAGTTGAGAATCCGGCCAACCTCTAATGGAAATTTTAGATATTAGGTTTGTCAGTCGAGTTTTTAACATCATATTCGAAACGTATTCGCAGAGTTCGATAGAACAGAGTACATAGACAGTTATGAGAACTACAAAGGGGATTAAAGAAACGGCGGTGCTAGACACTCTGGAAAACTAAGTCGTAATCATTGAGGTTTCGACAGAATGCTAGCGCGTGCAGCGAGTAAGACATAGTGATCCTCACGGAAAGGAGCACCGCGACCACGGCCTGAATATCAAATTCGAGGGACAATAAAGTTGAAGATTTACCAGAAGGGAGAGGTAAGATGATCGTTATCGCGTGGCTCACTCTATTCATTTTGGGATGGTCTTCGGATCGGTGGTCTATTGGTTTGACAATCGCACCGTTATCTGCGTCAATAATTACAGTATCGTGTCTTTTTATGACCAATAATCCAGCTTTGACGTCTATTGAGAGACATGTTGAATTTACGGTTGAAAGCATTACGCTTAATTTTTTAGTAAAGATGCTTTATTCTCTAATATTTTTCACGATCGGGTATACCTGTCAGAAGGTTTGGAAACGTCTTATTATGCGCCGCAAATTATAGGCACCGAGCAGGTTTTCATATTACTACGGCAGAAGTATATCATCGTAACTGGAAGGGCTGCATTCGGTTTGAGGTAATGCCTAAGGTGGCTTGGGAGAGATGCAGGCGAGAATGGCTTTTGCACTGATCGCCGGCTTGTGAAGGCGGCGCTCCGGAGACTGTTCTCAATTTGTCTGATCAAGCCATCAAAACACCACGGACCTAAAGAAAAAATCTTGGTTTTACATAATGCATATTATCACATTGTCCCACATCTTGTGATTTAGAGGGATTTGTGGGATAAACAGCCATGGCCACCATCCGCCCCTTCTCCGACGAGCAAGCCCGCCTGCTCGTGAACTTGGCGATGCGCTACGAAACATGGCGCGATGCCGAGCGCGAACTTGCCGCCATGCCCTACGATCTGCGTCGCAAGACCGTCAGCGGCAACATCTATTTGTATGAGATCTTCGATCGCGGCGGCAACGGTACCAGCCTCGGCCGTATGGACGATCAAAACCAGATTAAGTTCGACGACTACCATGAACGTAAGTCGGCGCTGAAAGACCGGATCAGCCAGTTGCGTGGCACCTTGGCCGAAAGCGCCGCACTTTATCGCGCGTTGCGGCTGCCATTGCTGTCGAGCGATGCCGGACCGATCCTGCGCGAATGCGACCGCCGCAAGCTGCTTGGTGAGACGCTGCTCGTGGTCGGGACCAATGCCATGGCGGCCTATATGGTCGAGGCCAACGGCTTCATCGACTTGCCTGACGAAACAGAGGATTTCGATCTCGCCTGGGTCCGTGAGACCGAGGGCGATGCAGGCGATGCCGTCTGGGCCATGCTCAAGGCCGTCGATCCGACCTTCACAATCAATACCGAGCGTGATTTCCAGGCTCGCAACGCCAAGGCCTATGAGGTGGAATTGCTGGTCGCACCTTCACGTGCTGCCACACTTCCCAGTACCGATAAACCCAAGCCGGTTCCCCTCCCCGAGCAGGAGTGGCTGCTGCACGGTCGCCCGGTTGACCAGGTCGTCGGTTGCCGCGATGGCTCTCCCGCGCGCATCGTGGCCCCCGATCCGCGCTGGTTTGCGCTGCACAAGCTCTGGATGGCCGAACAGTCCAAGCGCAACCCACTTAAGCGCCCCAAGGATAAGGCTCAGGGCCTCGCCTTGCTCGACGCTGTGGCGCAGGCCATGCCGCACTATCGGATCGACGAGACATTTCGACGTGAACTCCCTCCCGAGCTAGCCCCTATCCTGCAGCGATGGGTCTCACTCCGAGAGCACAATAGCGTGCCGGACTGGTAGTTGCCGGGCCGCGATGACTGACATGCCCCCTCCTCAAAACTTACGAGCGGCTGTTTGTGCCCCGCAGGGGTTCGGTGTGCGACCTTCTTTAAATGACTGCAGTGTCGGACAAACCGGAACGGCGGCTTTCGGGCGACAGATCCGGATAGCGGACATTCCAGCCGAATTATCCGGGCGTCAGCAACGCGCCCGCTACCAGACGTCGGTCTGCGCTTTAGCGAGCGCCAGAAGCGGACGTAGCCAGTTCGGGCGGGCCTGATGCTGGGGCACAATGCAGGCATGCCCAAAGGCAGCTAAGGCCTAGCGCTTTTCCTTCGCTTATATCGGGCCGGTATTCATCCCCAAACGCCTATTGCCCGGCAGGTCGGTTCATTTCCCTCTCGATCGCCTGGGCCAGTTCACGCACGTGAAACGGCTTGGAAAGGCGGGACACGTCACTGGCGCTATCATCGACCAGATCGGCAAATCCAGTGATCATCAGCACCGGCAGGTCGCGCCTAAGCTTGCGGGCCGAACGCGCCAGTTCAAGGCCGCTCATGCCAGGCATGAGATAATCGGTGACAAGAATGTCGACGGGCTGCGAACGCAATACGCCCAAAGCGTCGCCCCCTGCATCGACCTCCAGTACATTGTGGCCGAGATCGTGGAGAATGGCCCCGGTCCCCTGACGGACCAGCGCCTCGTCATCGACCAGCAGTATATTGAGGCCCGTTTGGCCCTGCGACCACTCCTCCAGCTTGTCCGGCGCTGCCAGCGCCTCGGGATCGGCTGCGGGTAGCCACAGGGTGGCGGTCGTTCCGTAGCCCTCTGCGCTATCGAGCTGGAGGAAACCGCCCGACTGTCCGGCAAGGCCATGCACCATCGACAGGCCAAGACCGGTACCCTTGCCCACGCCCTTGGTCGAATAGAACGGCTCGATCGCGTGGGACAGGGTCGCCGCATCCATGCCGACCCCAGTGTCGGTAACCTCGACCAGCACATAGTCGCCATCGGGCAGGCCATGGCGTCCATCGCTCTGCGTCACCTTGCGCGTCCGCAGCTTAAGGCAGCCGCCGTCCGGCATCGCATCGCGCGCATTCACCGCAAGATTGAGAAGCGCAAGTTCGAGCTGGTTGGGATCGACCATCGCGGTGGCGCCGGTATCGTTCGTCGCGAAATCGATATGGATCGTTGGACCGATCGATCGCTGGATCAGATCGATCATGCCTTCGACCAGCAGGCTGATATCGGTCGCGCGCGCTTCCAGGTTCTGCCGCCGCGCAAAGGCCAGCAGGCGTGCGACCAGCGTGCGGGCGCGTTCGGAGGCCTGCAGCGCTCCGTCCAGCAGCTTTTGCATGCGCTCGTCCTCGATCCTGCGGCGGACAAGATCGAGCGTGCCCACGATCGGGGTCAGCAGATTGTTGAAATCATGCGCCACGCCGCCGGTCAGCTGGCCCAGCGTTTCCAGCTTCTGCGCCTCGTGCAGCTGGGCGCTGACGGCCTCGCGCTCCAGCGTCCGCTCCTCGACCCGCTTTTCCAGCTCGACCGTGAAATTGCGCAGCGTTTCTTCGGATGCCTTGCGCTCGGTAATGTCCTGACTGACGCCGGTCATGCGCAGCGGATTGCCTTTCCCATCCAGTTCGGGCCGCGCCCTGACATGGACCCAGTGCCGGGATCCATCGGGCCACACGGTGCGATATTCGATATCGTAATCGGTCCCCGTTTCCAGCGCATGCGCGACAGCGGCCTGCATTGCGTCTAGGTCATCGGGATGGATGCTGGAAAGCAGCTTCTCGTAGGTAAAATCATCGCCCGCGCCAAAGCCGAAATTCGCCTTGCAATGTTCGGACGCGGCCAGTTTCATCGTGCCGACATCCAGCGACCATGCCCCCAGCCTCCCGGCCGAAAGCGCGATGCGCAGTTGTTCCTCGCGGTCGCGGATGGTCTGGAGGCGCAGTCGCGCTTCGTATTGGCGCAGCCTGCCGCGCAGCGCGGCGCGCGCGATGCTGACCAGCGTGGTGGGGTGGAACGGGCGTTCGAGGAAGGTGACATTGCCCAGCATCTCCAGATAGCGGCCCGCCGCCGGATTGCGCTCGATGCTGCCGCCCCGTTCGGTGAGCAGGATGAAGGGGAAGTCGGACCATTCCTCCTG
>JAPYSD010000004.1 GCA_029936705.1 Croceicoccus sp.
CGTGGGCTGGAGATGTGTATAAGAGACAGGGCCCGAGAGCCGCGGATCGACGCATATCCGGTCCGCCGATCCCGCTACCCCGCCGCAAATGAATGCCAATCATTTCAGCAAACAGCTGGACCGCGACAGGGCGCTAGCCCTGTTCAAATGGATACGCCGTTTCGGGGGCCAGCACGCGCTGTCGCCATGGATCGTCGAGGAGGTCGGACCTGCGGCGCAGGTCCATTCGGACGAGGACATCCTGGCAAACCTGCTCCAGCTTGGCGGGACGTCCTTCCATATCGCCGGCACGGCGGCGATGGGCGCCGAAGCAGGGAGCGTGCTCGATCCGCAATTGCGCGTGCGCGGCGTGACCGGTCTGCGCGTTTGCGACACCTCCATCATGCCCACGCTGGTCTCGGGCAATACCAATGCACCGGCGATGGCCATCGCCATGAACGCCGCGGACATGATTCTCGGCAGGGACACAAACCGATGAGCACCGCCTTTACCGATATTTCGAAGCTCTACATCGATGGCGGCTGGCACGCGCCAGAGGCCGGAACCGAGCCTGTGATCAATCCCGCCACCGAAGAAATCCTCGCCCATGCGCCCGTCGCTTCGCCACAACAGGTCGAACTGGCCATTGCTGCCGCCCGCGAAGCTTTCGACCACGGCCCGTGGCCCAAGATGTCGATGGCCGAGCGCGCCGACATGATCGAGAAGATGGCGCGGGCGCTGCGGGCAAGACAGGGCCGCATCGCCGAGCTGATCGTGGCCGAAGTCGGCTGCGCGGCAGGTGTGACCCAGCTGATGCAGGTCGACAATCCGTTGCGCCTGCTAGAAGCTGCGATCGGCCATGCACGGCACGACCGTCCCGAACGGCTGCCCATAGATATCACACCCAATCCTTTCGTCCCGGATGGTCCACGCTCGATCGGCGGAACAACGGTGGTTTGCGAGCCGATCGGCGTCGTTTCCGCTATAACCGGCTATAATTTTCCGTTCCTGCTCAACCTTGCGAAAATCGGCCCAGCCCTGCTCGCCGGTTGCGCGCTGGTGCTGAAACCGTCGCCGTTCACGCCTTTTTCGGCGTTGCTCTTCGGCGAGGTGGCGGACGAGATCGGCCTGCCGCCCGGCGTGGTCAACATCGTGACCGGCGGGATCGAAGAAGGCCGGTTGCTTTGCACTGACGAGCGGATCGATATGGTGACCTTCACTGGATCGGAAGGAGTGGGCGCCCAGATCATGGGGCAGGCCGCGCCCACGCTGAAGAAGGTCCATCTGGAACTGGGCGGCAAATCGGCGCTGATCGTGCGCGAGGACGCCGATGTCGAGCGCGCCGCCGCCATGGCCGCAACCCTTATTTCCATCAACGCCGGCCAGGGCTGCGCCATTCCCACGCGTTTCCTCGTCCACGAAAGCCTGCGACCTGCTTTTGCCGCCACCGCGGCTGCCGTCGCCGCGCAGATCAGCATCGGTAATCCGGCCGACCCTTCGATCCGCATGGGCCCGCTGATCCGCGAAAGCCAACGCAGCAAGGTGGAGCATTTCATCGGGCTGGGACAGTCCGCCGGCGCGACGCTTGTGTGTGGCGGAGGCCGTCCTGCCGGTCTCGACAAGGGATATTTTACCGAGGTTACCCTATTCGACGACGTGACCAACGACATGGCCATCGCGCAGGAAGAGATTTTCGGACCGGTCGGCTGCATCATCGGCTTCTCCACGGACGAGGAGGCCATCCGCATCGCCAACGAGTCCCGCTATGGCCTGAATGGCGCGGTCGAAACGGCCGATGCCGCAAAGGGATACGAGATGGCCTTGCAGATCAGGGCCGGCAGCGTGTCGCTGAATGGCGGGACGGGCACGATGAGCGACGCCCCCATCGGCGGATACAAGCGGTCCGGCATCGGGCGCGAATATGGTCCCGGATGGCTGCGCGAATATCAGTACGAAAAATCGATTTTCTATCCGATTGGCCGATAACGCGATCGAACGGAGAAAGCGCCATGCAAGATACAGTCATCGTGACACTGGAATTGGCCTTGAAGCCCGAACTTGTCGACGATTTCTGCGAGCAAATCCCCGAAGCTCTGAAGGATACGAGGGAGTTTCCGGGCTTTGTCGATATCAGCATTCGCCACAATGCCGACGATCCCAATCGCGTCATCTTTATCGAGGAATGGGCGTCGCGGGCCGACCATGAAGCCTATGTCGCATTTCGGACCAAAAGCGGCGTGATGGACCAAATGGCAGCCATGCTGACCAGCCCGCCACGGACGGAATATTGGGACCGGAACATCGTGTGATCCGGTCGTGGCTGTGAAATTGGGGGAGAGGCAGAAAACATGAACATCAATTGCGGGATCGATACCGGGCTCAGCGCCCAGGACGAACGCTCGATCAGTGCCGTACTGATCGCCTATGCAAGCGCCATAGACTTGCGGGACTGGGACTTGTTCCGCAGTTGCTTCATCGCCGATTGCCAAGCCGATTACGGAGACTTTGGCAGCTGGCAGAATATCGCCGACTTTACCGATTACATGCGGGAAGCCCATGCGCGGCTGGGCCCGACGCTGCACCGGATCAGCAATATCAAGCTGACCAATGCCCAAGCCGGTGCCAATGCAACCAGCTATGTCGATGCGCTGCTGAGCCCGGAAAACAAGCAGGGTCCGATGCATCGCGGGATCGGCTCATACGATGACTTCATTGTCCGGACGAGCGATGGCTGGAAGATTGCGCGGCGCACTTTCACGGCGTTAATCATCGGATCGGAGAGGGATCAGGCATAATGCTGGATGGAAAAGTCGCTGTAGTGACAGGTGCCTCTGCGGGAATTGGGGCCGCGACGGCTCATATTCTCGCATCGGCTGGAGCGCGGGTTCTGCTGGTGGCGCGGCGGCAGGACCGGCTTGAAACGTTGCAGCAGGAAATCGGGGATGCTGCGCAATTCATGGCGCTCAACCTGTCCGATCCGTCGTCCGCGAGCGCGTTGCTGGACCATGCGCTGGCAGCGTTTGGCAAGGTCGACATCCTCGTCAACAATGCGGGGATCTTGCGCACCAGTCACCACGATGATTTCGATCTGGACGAACTCGACCGGATGATTGCGGTGAACTATTCGGCCGTCGTCCGTGCCAGTATATTGTTTGCCCGGCATATGAAGGCGCAGGGAGTTGGCCAGATCGTGAATGTGTCGAGCATCGGCGCCGGCATCGCCGCAGCCGGTACCGGCATATACGGCGGGCTGAAATTGGCGCTTGAGCGCTTTACCGAGGTGCTGCGGGTCGAGCTTGCCGGTTCCGGTGTCCGGGTCGGGCTGGTCTCGCCAGGCACGACTTCGACCGAGATCTTCGAAGATATGAAGTCCAGGGGCCAGCCCGGATGGGACGAATTTCTACCGGCAATGCAGGCCGAGGATATTGCCCGCGCGATCCGGTTCATGTGCGAGCAGACGGGCAATGCCAATGCAGCGCGCATGCACATCTATGCCACGTCGGAAGCCTTCTGACGCGCAGCTTCACTCAAGTCGCGCATAGGCAGACATGTCGAAGGGCTTGAAAGCCTCGCCTGCCTTGGCCTTTAACACCCATTGCGGGTCCATCAGCAAGGCCCGACCGATCGCTACCAGATCGAATTCGCCTGCTTCGAACCTGGAGACAACCTCGTCCAGATTGTCGAGAACGCTGGTCTGCTGCGTGAAACTGGCTGCCAGTTCCTTGTCGAAACCGATGCCGCCGACCGTCATGGTCGGGCGGCCAGACAGGCGGCGTATCCAGCCGGCAAGCCCCATGTCGGAACCGGCGAACGCCGGGCGGGAGAATACCCGGGTGCTGACATCGAAAATATCGACCCCGGCTTCGGCCAGGACTTTAACGATAACACCAAGGCCTTCGGGCGTATCGGCAAGCTGCGCATCGTAATCCTGCAGCTTCCACTGCGATATGCGGAAAATGATCGGCATGTCGGGACCGACGGCTTCCCGGACCGCCTCGACGACTTTGACAGGGAAGCGCGTTCGGCGAGCGACGTCGCCGCCCCATTCGTCATCGCGACTGTTCATCTGCTCCCACATGAAGCTGTCGAGCAGATAGCCATGCGCGCCATGCAACGCGATCCCGTCAAAACCCACTTCCTTGGCTTTGGCCGCACTACGTGCGAAGGCAGCGGCGACATCGGCCATATCGTCCTCATCCATGTTCCCCGGATGGAATGAGCGCGCTTCGGGATGAGGCGGACTCGCGTCCTTGCGCACGGCTCCCATGTGCCACAATTGCGGCACGATCCGGCCACCGGCCTCGTGCACACGGTCAACGACATTGCGCCAGCCCTGCAGGGCGGCGTCGCCATGCAGGACAGGAATGTCCTTTTCGCCCATGCTGCCCTCACCGATGGCCGAAGGATGATCGATTCCGACCCCTTCGGTTACGATCAACCCGACGTCGCTGGCTGCGCGGCGCGCGTAATAATCGGCAACATTTTCACCCGGAATGCCATCGGGACTGAATTGCCGCGTCATGGGCGACATTACGAAGCGATTGCGCAGTTCCAGCGACCTGCAGGAGAATGGTGAAAACAGCGGATTCAATTCGCCACGCATCGTTCGCCCCTTTACTGAAGGCCACCGTCGCCGAGACCAAAGCATATCTGCCCTGTCAACCGATAGAGAGGTTCGATAAGGAGGCATAGGAATGCGCTCCGGCCCTCCTCAAGCTCTCCCCTCAGGCGTCGACCACTGCCAATGCGGATTGCGGGCAGGCATCGGCCCCTTCGCGCGCCTTGTCCTCCAAACCCTCTGGCACGATCTCGTCATCGACATAGACGATGCCATGCTCGTCGAGCTTGTACACTTCCGGGCAGATTTCCGCGCAGACGCCATAGCCGCAGCATGCAGGCTTGTTGATCACGACCTTGAGCTTATCGTTTCCAGACATCGACCTCTCCAAACTCCTCGATTTGTCTATCAGGCCCTTTTACATATTGAACAGATATTATTCAATGTGTATAAGACGAATCAATCAGAAAAAGTTCATTACGGAGAGAATGCTGCGATGCTCCAGAAATCAAAGCTCGTGTTGCGCGACGGAACCTCGCTCGACGATCTGATCATTCGTGAGAGCAACGAGGTTTCGCTCCGCGTCATGACCGACGAAGAGCTCTACAAGCTTGAAATGGAGAAAATCTTCGCCAAGACTTGGCTACTGCTGGGTCACGAAAGCGAAATTCCCGAAGTAGGCGATTTCATCGTTCGCGACATGGCCGAAGACAACGTCATCGTGGCCCGCGGACAGGACGGGGACGTTCATGTTTCTCTGAATGTCTGCCCGCACCGCGGGATGCGCGTGTGCCTTGGCGAAGCGGGCAACAAGCGCGTCCACCAGTGCATCTATCACGGCTGGGCCTTCCGCCCGAACGGCGATTTCATCGGGGCGCCGGTCGAACGCGAGAAGATGCATGGCAATGACGTCGACAAGAAGACGCTGGGTCTGAAGAAGGCCAAGGTGCATCTTTATGGCGGGCTGATTTTTGCCACCTGGAACGTCGACGGGCCTTCGTTCGACGATTATCTGGGCGACATCAAGTATTATATGGACCAGCTTTTCTGCCGCACCAATCGCGGCCTCGAACTGCTCGGCCCGCCGCAGCGTTTCACCCTGCCCTGCAACTGGAAGATTCCCGGCGAGCAATCGGGTTCGGACGGCTTCCACACCTTGACCCTGCACCGCTCGCTGATGGAAGGCGGAGTCATGGGCGGCACGGCCGAGACGATCTATGATCAGGCGCCCGGCATGTATGGCGTCGACGTCTCGTGCGAGCAGGGCCATTCGCTGCGCTGCCTTGAGGCGGAAAAGACCTTCAAGATGTTCGCGGACGTGCCGTTCGAAGGCAAGTCCACGCGCGAGCGTCTGGAACTCCTGACTCCACCGGGCATCACCAAGGAAATGATCCCCGAACTGTTCGAGAACCTGACCGAAGATCAGGTTGCCCAGCTGGCCACCATTCCGCCGCAGGTTGGCGGCATGTTCCCCAACATCCTGATCGCCTTCATTTTCGCCCCGCGCACGGATGGCGGATCGTCGGGTGCGCTTTCGCTGCATGCCTATGTGCCCAAGGGCCCGGACAAGGTGGAATTCGTGAATTATCTGTTCGCGGAGAAGGATGCGCCCGAACAGATGAAGCGCGACATGCTGCAGAACTCGATCTGGAATACAGGCACCTCCGGCG
Organism: Croceicoccus sp.; assembly: GCA_029936705.1. Taxonomy (GTDB): domain Bacteria; phylum Pseudomonadota; class Alphaproteobacteria; order Sphingomonadales; family Sphingomonadaceae; genus Croceicoccus. Next base: position 6,208 of record JAPYSD010000004.1, read on the forward strand.
TGATCGAACAGGATGATGCCGACGTCTGGCCTGTGATCATGAAGAATGCGCGCGGCGCGGTCAGCAAGGACATGACTTTGAAGTATCAGGCCCTTCACGGCCACGAACGGCCCGAAGGCTGGGTTGGCGAAGGCCTGCTTTATCCCGGTTTCACCAAGGACGACACGCAGTGGAACTGGTGGCTGGCCTATTACGACCTGATGGACGCGGTTTGAGCGGGGGAGATCAATACATGACCTGGATTACCAAATCGACCGCCGCACCCGACTCCACCACGATTCTTCGCGGCCTGGTTTCCAAGAAACGCGTGCCACTGGGCTCGGAAATCTATGATCGGCTCCTAGAGACGCTGTATGACGAAGCAGCCGCTCTCGACGAGCGCCGGATCGATGACTGGATTGCGATGCTTGCGCAGGACATTATCTATCAGGCGCCGATCCGCCTTACGCGTACCGGCCCGAACCGCGACCGTGACGTGATGCGCACGATGTTCCATTTCGACGAGAATTACGATTCGCTCGTGATGCGTTCAGGTCGTTTGCAGAAGAGCGCATGGGCGGAAGATCCGCCGTCGCGTTGCCGCCGCTTTGTCACCAATGTCCGCGTGGGGGAACTTGATGCGCCGGGCGAATATGAAGTCGTGAGCTATCTCTTTCTCGAACGTAGTCGCGGCGACAGTCCTGAAAACGAGAATACGACCGCCGAACGCCGCGATGTCTGGCGCGAGGTGGACGGCGAATACAGGCTGGCCCGGCGCGAGATCATCGTCGATCAGTCGGTGCTCGGCATGTCCAATTTCGCGGTGTTCCTGTAAATTGCATGCGCACGTCTGCAACATCTACCGTAGTGGTCGTCGGTAGCGGCCTTGCGGGCTTCGGGGTCCTGCGCGAATTGCGCAGACTCTCGCCCGAGGCCAGGCTCGTCATGGTGACACTGGAGGACGGGCATTTCTATTCCAAGCCCGCCCTTTCCACGGCGCTCGCCAAAGGCAAGACAAGCGAAACTCTGGTCACTACCCCGGCCGAAAAAATGATCGCCAATCTCAAGCTCGATGCTCGCATTGGGCGCGAGGCAGAGGCCATCGACCGCGCCGGCAAGGCGCTTTTGACCACCGGCGGACCGATCCAGTACGATTCCCTGATCCTGGCAACCGGCGCCGAGCCGGTACGACCGCAGATCGGCGGCGATGCCGCGCATCGTGCAATTTCGGTGAACCAGCTCGAACATTACGATCGCTTTCGCAAGGAATTGCCAGATGGCGCGCGCGTCCTGATCATGGGCGCAGGTCTTGTCGGAACCGAATTCGCCAACGACCTGATCACCAACGGCTACCGGCCGATCGTCGTCGATATGCTGGATAATCCCCTCGCGCAGCTCGTCCCGCCCGCGGTGGGCGAGAAGGTGCGCGATACGCTGCAGGAAAAGGGTGTGGAGTGGCATCTAGGCCGCAAGGTCGACGCCATCGACTATCTCCAGCCCTCGCCCGGATATGTCGCCACACTTGATGACGGTACGCGGGTAGAGGCGGATGTCGTTCTGTCCGCCGTCGGGCTGCGCCCGAACGTCGAACTGGCCCGCGAAGCCGGGCTGGAAATCGGCCGCGGCATAAAGGTCAATGAATTCGGGCAAACGAGCGACCCCGACATATTCGCGATCGGCGATTGCGCCGAATATCCCAACGGCCTTGCCGCCTATGTCACGCCGATCATGGCAGCGGCCCGCGGGATTGCGCCCAGCGCGTTGGGCACGCCGACCCAGATCAGATTCCCTCCCCTTTCGGTGCAAGTGAAGACGACCGTGTTCCCGATCAACCTGCTGCCGCCTGCGATGGCTTTGCGGGGCGAGTGGCGGCAGGTGGAAAGTGACGCAGAGGGCGACAAGCATCTGTTCGTCGATAGCGACAACAGGGTTCAGGGTTACGTCCTGACACAGGGAAAATGCGAACAACGCATGGAAATGGATAAATTGGTGGGGGAAATGGCATGAGCGGAATGCTCGAAGGTAAAGTGGCAATCGTAACGGGCGGGGCGAAGGGCCTTGGCCATGGCATTTCGCGTCGTCTGGCGCGCGAAGGCGCTTCGCTACTCATTACTGGGCGCGACGGTGCTGCGACCGAACGGGTGGCCGAAGAGATCCGCAAGGAATTCGGAACCGGTGCAGTCGGCATGTCCGCCGATATGGGCATCAAGGATGACGTGCTGGCCATGGTGCAGCGCGCGGTGGATGAATTCGGCGGCCTCGATATTCTGGTCAATAATGCCTCGTTATTGTCTGACGGTGTCCTGCTGGAGCACAAGACGGACGAGATGCTCAAGCGCACGCTGGAAATTGGCATCTGGGGTAACTGGTGGGCCATGCAGGCCGCCTTTCCGCACATGAAGGCACGCGGCGGCGGTTCGGTTATCAATTTCAGCTCCATCGACGCGCAGACCGGGGCGTGGCTCCACAGCGACTACAACATCAACAAGCTTGGCATCGTCGGGTTGACACGTAGTGCCGCGGTTGAATGGGGCCGCTTCAATATCCGCGTTAATGCCATCGCTCCGACCGGCCTTGGTCAGGTCTTCGCAAAGCTGGTCGACGAGGTTCCAGGCTTTCTTGAAAATGTCGTTGCGACCAATCCGCTCAAGCGCGCGGGCGACCCTGAAAATGACATTGGTCCGGTCGTCGCATTTCTTGCTTCGGACATGTCGCGCTTCGTCACAGGTGAAATGATCAATGTCGATGGCGGACAGAACCTGCCCGGCTATGTCAGCATCCCCCACAATCTCAAAGAACTTGAAAAGGGGGAAACATGAAGTTCCAGCCTGAATTTGCCGCCTCTGCCGAGGTAGGAGACGATTTTGTTATGTCTCCCAGCGTCATAAAGATCCTGTCGGGTGCGCTGGATGCCATAGCCGAGCGCGGCGTCAGGCGCCTTTCGATGAGCGACATCATCGAAGCGAGCGGCGTCTCGCGCGGCACGCTTTATCGCTATTTCTCCAGCAAGGACGACGTACTTGCCGCAGTCGCAGAGTTTGTCTGCATCGGGTTCGAAAATGGCATTCGCGAAGCGGCGGAAGGCATCGATGACCCGATCGAACGGTTCCGGCAGGTGATGCAGTTCTATGCGCGCTACACCAATGAGAATTCCCCCGATCGCGTTTTCGAAGTCGAACCGCGGTTTCACCTGTCGTTCTTCCGCAGTAGGTTCGCCCGATACAAGCTGGCCGTCCATTCGGCGTTGGAACCTACCTTCAAATATATCGAGGCAAAGCTTGGCAAGACTATAAATGCCATAGCTTTCGTTGAAATACTTGTTCGCCTCCAGTTGAGCACCCTTCTGGTGCCAGCCGACGAGAACTGGTTGATGCTCTGGAATGAAAGCGCGGACAGCCTTGAAAAATGGCTACTCGACACCGCCGACCAGACTGTCTGAATAATCGAAAGGATGCATGAAATGGCTACTTTGGCAAAAGCACCTCTTGAGCAAGTTTGCGGATGGGCTGATAAATCCGTCGCAGACAAGCTTGTCGCCCGCGCGAAAGAACTTCGCCCGTTCCTGGCCGAGCAGGCGCCCGAAGGGGAAAAACGCCGCAGCCCGACGGAGGCGGTTGACCGAATGCTCAAGGAAGAAGGTTTCCTGCAACTGATCGTGCCGCAACGCCTCGGCGGCTTTGGCCTTTCGCCCACCGATTTCTCCCGCGTCCAGATGGAGATCGCCAAAGGCGACCCGGCAGTAAGCTGGGTCATGCAGATCATCAATGGCACTACCTGGGTCACCAGCCTTGCGCCGGACAGCGTGCAGGACGCTGTTTTTGCCGACGGACCGCAGCCGGTGTGCGGCGCGTATAACCCGCCCGGCAAGGCGCGCAAGGTTGACGGCGGCTGGATTATCAATGGCGCGTGGCCCTATATGTCGGGTTCGCGACAGGCGACTTGGACGCAACAGGGCGTCGTTCTCGAGGATTACGACGGCCCCGTCGTACCCGGCATCAACATGTGCTACATTCCGATGAGCGAATTCGAGATCAAGGATACTTGGTTCGTCAGCGGCATGCAGGGCACCGGTTCCGACACCGCGATTGCAAAAGACGTTTTCATTCCTGACAGCCAGATGGCTTTGATGAATGAACGCACCGGACAAATCGATCCCACCAAGAAACATTTCGGCGCGCCGTCGGACCTTGTTCCCGCAGTTCCGATGGTGCGGACCACCGGTCTTGCCCAGCTTATCGGCGCGGTCGAAGCCATGCTTGAGATCGTGACAGCGGAATCGGGCAAACCCGTCCTTACCACGACGATCGGACCGCGCACTGGATCGGGTGCATATATGCGCGATCTGGGTGAAGCTGCCGCATTGGTCGAAACTGCCAAGACCATCCTGTTCAGCCTTGCCGCAAAGCTCGATCGGGTCGGAATGGGTGAAGAGTTCACGGCTGAGGAAAAGGTTCGCCATCGTGCGATGGGCGGCCAGATCGTCGAATCGATCCACGCGGCCAGTGAATCGCTCATGTTCCAGGCCGGTTCGTCGGGCTTTTCGCTCGATAAGCCGATCAACCGTTACTGGCGCGACATTTCGATGGCGCTTCGGCACATCCAGAACATTCCCACGATCGGCTATGAAATTCAGGGCCGCGCCCTTGCCGGTGGCGATCCAATAGCACCTCCGGGCTCTTACTAAGGCGGGACAGGAAAGACCATCGCCCGGTCATAGGTCGGGCGATCGGTCGTCTGTTTGTTTAATCCGCGTCAGAGGATCCGGCAGGCATGCTCAAACCGCAATCGCGGATTACGAGGAAACAAGCTCGTCCTGTCACCATATCCTAGGGCGCAGATGAAATTCGCTTCCCAGCGGCCATCGGGAAAAAAAGCGCGGTTCAGCGCCTCTGCATCAAAGCCCGACATGGGCCCGCAATCCAATCCCAATCCTCGCGCCGCGACAATCATATACGCTCCCTGCAGCGGCACGTTGCGCGCCAGCAGATCGTCGACAACCGCGGTCTTTCCCGCAAAGGCCGACGCGAAATCGCGCGACGGAAACAGCTTGGGCATCTCCTCGTAAAATCGGGTATCCGCTGCGACAATGGCGGTGACCGGCGCGGAGCGAACCTTGGCGATGTTCCCCTCGTTCACGCAGGCCAGCAACCGCTCCTTCGCCTCTTCCGATGTAACGAAGACAAACCGCGCCGGGCAGGAATTGGCCGAGGTGGGGCCCCATTTCAGATGATCGTATAATTCATGCAGCAATGCAGAGGGCACGGGCCTGTCGGTATAGCTGTTGAAAGTGCGCGCCTCCGCAAAAATCGTGTCAAGTTCTGCTGCCATCATTTACCCCTCGTATTGATGCCATGGTTTTCCCACCAGTGCATCAGCGACTGGATCGTCGCCTCAAGCTCACGCGTGGCATCGGTCATCGAATATTCAACGCGGGGCGGCACCTCGGCATAGACTTTTCGCGTGATCAGCCCGTCCGCCTCAAGCTCGCGCAGCTGCTTGGTCAGCACATGCTGCGAAACACCGCGAATGGTTTTCTGCAATTCCCCGAAACGATGGGTGCGATGATACAGCAGCCACAATATCTCAAGCTTCCACTTGCCTGAAATCATCGTCAACGCGCGGCGAAGCGCCTCGTATTCTTCGGGACTGACATCCCGCCCGACAGCATTGGCATCAGACGTAGTCATGTAAAGGTGACTAACCCCATAAAAGTGATCCTACTTGTTGGGTTGAGGTGTAGGTTATAGTCCCGGCTTTGAAAACAACGGTCTGACCGGTCCCTGCTGCGCAAGCGGATCGCGTCGCCAGAAATTGGGAGCCAGTAATGCAGCCAGTGATGCCCGAACCCGTCATTCCGGAGCATGTGCCTGCCGCGCTTGTGAAGAATTTCCCCTATATTTTCGGCATGACCACGCGCGAGGAACCGCATCGCACGTGGGCGCCCCGGATCCACGCCGAAGAGCCCGACATCTTCTTCGCACCCCACGCCTATCCCGGTGGAACGCCGGCGTGGGTGGTGCGGCGCATGGACCATCTTCGCGAGGTCTATTTCGATACCGACACCTTCTCCAGCAAGGATTTCTCTCCCTTCGCCAAGCTGATTGGCGAAAGCTGGATCAACACGCCGGTGGAAATCGATCCGCCGAACCACGCCAAGTATCGCAAGATGGCCAACCCGCTGTTCACCCCCAAGGCGGTATCCGCGCTCGATGACAAGATCCGGCAATACGCGGTGGATTACGTCGAAGCCTTTCGCCAGCGGGGCGAATGCGAATTCATGGCGGAGTTCGCGTTTGAATTCCCGATCAAGGTTTTCCTCCAACTGATGGATTTCCCGCTCGATCACACGCGGCGTTTCCTTGAATGGGAGTACGACCTGCTCCACGCTTCCGATCTGGGAAAGATCGCCGCGGCGACCCGCAAAGTCGTCGATTTCCTGCGCGAGCAGATAGAGGACCGACGCAAATCGCCTCGCGACGACATCATCAGCTATGCCCTTGCGGTCGACGTGGATGGCGCAAAGCTCAACAATGACGAGCTGGTCGGATTTTCCTTCAACCTGTTTGTCGGCGGGCTGGATACCGTCTCCACCAACATGGGCCTGCAATTCGCGCATCTCGCGCGCGAGCACGACGATCAGGAATTCCTCCGCCGCAATCCAGAGGAAATCCCGCATGCCATCGACGAACTGATGCGCGCCTATGCCGCGGTGACCACGTTCCGCACCTGCACCCGCGAAACCGAATTCCACGGAGTAAGGATGATGCCCGGCGATAAAGTGATGATGAGCACCACGCTGGCCGGGCGCGATCCGGCAGAGTTCGACAACCCCGACAAAGTCGATTTCGGGCGCAGGCCGCGTCATGTTTCCTTCGGCTATGGCCCGCACACCTGCATCGGCATGCATCTGGCGAAGCGCGAGATGCGGATCGCGCTCAAGGAGTTTCTCGGCCGCATCCCGCAGTTCAGTATCAAGCCTGGCCACCAGCTTGAATATCATCTGGGCATGATCCAGCCCGTCACCCTGCCGCTCGTCTGGAACGTGCGATGAGCGACGGGGAGTTCGCAGGCAAGGTCGTGCTCGTCACCGGCGCGGCATCGGGCCTTGGCCGCGCCGCCAGCATTCGGTTCGCCAGCGAAGGCGGAAGGGTATGCCTTGTCGACATCAATGCCGACGGGCTGGCGGAAACCGCGCGGCGGATAGAGGAAGCCGGAGGCGAATGCGCCAGCATGGCGGGCGATCTGGGCAATCCGGCGGTTTGCGCGCAGGCCGTCGCGACAGCGGTCGATGCCTTCGGCCGCCTCGACGTCTTGTGCAATGTCGCAGGTATCCTGCGCTTTCACGCGCTGGAGGATGTCACGACTCAAGACTGGAACAAGCTGCTTGCGGCCAATGTATCGGGCCCATTCTTCATGATGCAGGCGGCCATGCCGCATCTGGTGGAAAGCCATGGCAATATCGTGAACGTGGTCTCGACCGCAGCGTTTCTGGGGCAGGCTTATACAGCGCCCTATGGCGCGACCAAGTCGGCGCTCCTTAGCTTGACGAAATCGCTGGCAATGGAATTCATGCACAAGCCCGTTCGCATTAACGCGCTGGCGCCCGGCGGCATGCTGACCGGCATGGCCGTTGGCCTTGAAATTCCCGAGCATGCGGACCAGTCGCTCTACAGCCGCTATTTCGGCCTGCGCCCACCGTCGCAACCCGAGGATATCGTGGAGCCCCTGCTGTTTCTGGCATCGGATCGCGCGCGATCCGTGCACGGAGCGTGCCATGTTGCCGATGGCGGCATCACCGCCGGTTAAGTCCGTCTTCCCTTTCCTGCGATAGGTGGAGCCGCGGTGCCAGGCGGCTCTACTGTCGTCAAAGCCTGCTGCTGGGCGCCCATCTCCGTAAACGGTTCGGACCCTCCGCGAAAGCTGGCCTGCACCGCATGGATTGGAAAGTGAAATGACCGGCAAATATAATGCAATGCTCGACCAGATGGTCAGGGATTACTCGCTCGTCACCCACGGCTATTCGGGTGTCGCACCCGCCAACCCCTATCCGATGTTCGAGGAGAAGCGCGCCAAGTGCCCCGTAATGCACGGCGACCTGCTGCAGGAAAACAGCATTCCCAGCATGGCCGACTACATGATGACAGGCCGGCCTGTGGTGACCCTGTATCGTTATAATGACATCCATTCGGTGTTGATGAACCCCGACGACTGGCTCAGCTATATCGTCGGTGACGGGTTCGGGGCCGCCGTCGACAATCTCTTGCTCACCGCGATGGATGGCGAGGAACACACAAAATATCGCAAGACGCTGCAAAAGCCGTTCATGCGCGGCCAGATCCGCAAGCTGATGGAAACGCTGATCCGTCCGGTGGTTGTGAACGAATTCGTCGACAAACTGCGCCCCAACGGCAAGGCGGACCTGCTGCGCGAGTTTGCCCTGCCCTTCCCCATTCGCGCGATGTATGCCTATTTCGGCTTTCCGCATGACGAAGACCTGCTGGGCAATCTGGCAAGCTGGGCCATTCAGGTCGTCGCCGCCCCGCAGACCGATCCCGAAGTCGCCAAGGTCACCATCCCCCAATCGATGGTCGCCGGGCAATCCATGTTCGAAACGCTGATGCCGATCGTGCAGCAATATCGCGCGCGCGGTGAAATGCGTAACGACATCCTCGGCTATATGATGACGACCGAGCATGAGGGCGAGAAGTTCAGCGACGAGGATATCGCGAACTTCATCCGCATGCTGCTGCTGGCCGCAGGCGAAACGACGACCCGCAGCTTTGCCAATATGATGGTACAGTTGCTGGAAGAGCCGGACGTGCTGGAGGAACTGCGCCAGGATCGCAGCCTTGTGCCCAAGGCGGTCATGGAGACCATGCGCCGCGATCCCACGGCCGGCGCGGTTGCCCGTATTGCCGCCCGCGACATGGAAATCGGCGGAATGACCATACCCAAGGGAACGGCGGTGCTATGCTCGATCGCTTCCGCCAACCGCGATCCCGAAGTGTACGATGATCCCGACCGGCTGTGGCTCAAGCGCCCGATGCGGCCGCTGCTGAGTTTTGGCTTTGGGCCGCACATGTGTCTTGGCATGCACATGGCGCTGACCGAGATGGAGGTCGCGCTGGAAGAGATACTCGACCTTCCGGGCCTGCGCTTTGACCCGGCCTATCCCAAGCCCGAAATCCGCGGCCTGAACATGCGCGGGCCTGATGCCCTGCATGTGCTGTGGGATGTCGACGGAGCGTAGGGGATTTGACGGTGGGAATCGACTTGTAAGAAGAATTCCGCGATCTTTAGGGCAATCCAGTTATCATCCGCACGCACTCGCACCTAGATCTGCGAAAGGCTGTGCTGATCGAACCTCGCTTCGCATGGCCTAGACCTATATCGATGCCCTGTCCCAAACGATCGCACTATCGCGCTGCATTATATCGGCTATCGCCAGCCCAACATCGCGGCCTGAACCGCCACGCACGATCGGGCGCAAGCGGCAGGACTTGCGATTCCAATGGAGGGCGCGACGGACCGCGCCCGCTTCGCCTATCTCTAAGACGCGCGGCGGTCGGCAATTATACCGGAGTCGTCGACCGGCAAGACCGCGAACATTGAGCGGGCCGGCATGCTCCGAGCCTTCCCGCCCGCCCTCCCCTCGATAGGCGGGCGCCACTTCACGTATCTATAGGCTGCGCCGCAAACAGCATCGCCGGGGCCAGCACGCGCCTGCGGCAATTGAGAGGAACAGAAAAGCTTATGCGCAAGATCGACCTGCCCGATTTCGACCGGGCCGCCTTTTCGAGGAAATATGGTCCCTGGGCCGTCATCGCTGGTGCCTCCGACGGCACGGGTGCGTGCTATGCCAGGCAGCTTGCCGCCATGGGCATCAACCTCGTCCTCATCTCGCGCCGGCAAGAGGCGCTCGACGCGCTGGGAAAGCAGCTCGCTTCCGAATACGGTATCGAATTCCGCGCGCTTGTTGCCGATCTGACCGAGCAGGGCGCCGGTGGCCGCATTGTCGAGGAAACCGCCGATCTCGACGTGGGTCTGTACATCTCCAATGCCGGTGCGGACGGGGCGGGCAACAGCTTCCTCGCCTCGCCGGTCGAACGGTCGCTGCGATTGCTGACGATGAACGCCGCCAATGTGCTGGAAGCCACCCACGGCTTTGGCAACCGCTTCCTAAAGCGCGGCAAGGGCGGCATCATCGTCATGTCCTCTGGTGCCGGACTTGGCGGCCAGCCTTGGCTCGTCATGTATTCCGCCACCAAGGCGTTCGAACTGAACTTCGTGGAATCGCTCTGGGCCGAACTTGACGGGCAGAATGTCGATATCCTCGGCATGGGCGCCCCGATCATGGATACGCCTACGCTGCGCAAGTCAACCGAGGGGCTGGGGATGGACTACTCCATCGCCTATGACCCTGACGACGTGTGCGCGCTGGCGCTGGCCAGCCTGGGCAAGGAACCGCTGGTGCTGGTCCCCGACGGACCGGACGAGGCAAAGATCCCGCAGATCCAGTGCGATCGCAAGACCCGCCTGCTGGCCCTGGCCGAATGGGGCAAGGCCTACACCACAACGGCAGACGCCTGAACCATGGCAACGCACCCCAACATTGAAGCCGACCAGTTTGACGCCGTCGTGATTGGCGCCGGCCACAATGGCATGGCCGCTGCCGGATATCTGGCGCGCGAGGGCAAGAAAGTGCTCGTGGTAGAGCGGCTCGACAAGGTCGGCGGCATGACCAGTTCGGGCTATATGATCCCCGAAGCGCCCGAACACCTCGTCACGCCATGCGCCGTGGAACTGCTGTTCGCCCGCAAATCCGGGATCATCGAGGATTTCGACCTGCCCAAATACGGGCTGCGCACGGTCGATCCCGATCCGACCTACGCCTATCTCCATCCCGATGGCAGTTCGATCGCGCTGTTCTACGATTATCGCCGCACCGCCGAAGACATCGCGCGCATCAATCGCAATGACGGCAAGGCCTATCTGGAGTTCATGAAGACGCTGAACGTCATGATGGACATCGGCTTTCCGATCATGATGTCGGAACCCGGGCGTCCCGACGTGAAGAACATGTCCAAGATGATCGGCAGCGCAGTACGCAACGTGCGGCTGAAGGACGAGCTGGTGGCGCTGTCCAAGGCCACCGCCGACCAGGTCGCATGCGAGCGTTTCGAACATCCGGCGACCATCGCACTGCTGCTGGGCATTGCCGCGGGCGCCGGCCCCGTCGACGACGATGGCAATGCGGCCGCCTATATGATTTTCGCCGTCACCCACAAATATGGCACGGGCAAGCCCATCGGCAGCCTCCAGTCGTTCTCCGACGCGCTGGCGCGCAGTATCGAGGCGTCGGGCGCGCAGATCGAACTCAATGCTCCTGTTGCCGAGATCATCGTCGACGATGGCGCGGCGAAAGGTGTGCGGCTGCAGGATGGCCGGGTCATTCGTTCCAAGATGGTGATCGCCACCTGCGATCCGCGCACGGCCATGCGCCTGACCACGCCTGGCTGCGTGCCCCGCACGTTGATGAAGCGCATCGAGCACGCGCCCGCGAACCGTTCCAATGCCGCCCCCTTCCTCGCCAATCTGGCGATGTCGGGTCCGCTGACGCTGAAGAAGCATCAGGACCTGCGTCACGACGATGCCGATCTCAACAAGGCCGTGGGCCTGATTGGCACGCCCGATGAAGTGCGCGAGTCCTTTGCCGCCGCCCGCCGCGGCGATATTCCCAGGCGACATGCGGTGTCGGTGACGCCGCTGTCCAACTCGGACCCGACGCAGGCTCCTCCGGGCGGTTCGCTGGCCTATGTCTACCTCCCCAGCATCGCAGTCGATGCGCGCGAGGGCTGGTCGCAGCAGCTCAAGGATCGCACGATGACGTCGATCAAGGCGCAGCTAGGTGAGTTCTATGACGGTCTCGATACCGAAGTGGGCCGGTTCGTCGAAACCGCGCGCGAGCGTGAGAAGCGGCTCAACGTCACCAACGGCTGTGTCACCCACATCGATTTCGGTGCCCTGCGCGCCGGGGTCCATCGTCCCGCCACAGGCTTTGGCGGACCCAAGCCGCCATTCCCCGGCTTCCTTATCGGCGGCGCGGGCGCCCATCCGGGCGGCGGCGTATCGGGTATTGCGGGGCGCATCGCGGCCAATCGCGCACTGCGCGAACTCAAGAAGATGAAATAGGAAGGGCCACGATGACGGCGTTCGCCACTTAGATCGGCGAACAGGTGACGGACGCGCCCTACGGCGCACGAAGCCTTGATTGCCGATTAGGCCAATAGCCGCGAAATAAGGGATAAGGATCATGGCTCTAGCCCATCCAACATCAACCGACGGGATTACGCCGGACTACATCAATCTTTTGCTGGCGACCGCGAATCCATCCGCATCAGTCACGGCTGTTCGTATACTCGATGCCAAGACTTACGGCGAACAGATGGTATCGACCGCCGGACGCGTTGCGATCGAAGTCGACTATGCCGCCGGATCGCCCGCCGATATTCCGACCCGGCTGGTCATCAAGCTGACCCGCGCGATCGATGAGGTGATGGCACCCTTTTACGCCAACGAAGTCGCATTCTACCTGAACATTCGTCCCGAACTGACGATTGAGGCGCCCCGCTGCTTCGGAGGGGATTTCAATGCGGAATCCACCCATTTCGGTTTGTTGCTGGAAGACCTGACCGAACGCGGTGCAACCTTTCCCAATACGACGCAGCGCACCGGACCGGACGATATCCGCCTGCTGCTCGACCAATTGGCAAGTCTTCACGCCCGCTTCTGGGATTCACCGCGTTTCTCGGGCGATCTCGTCTGGGTCGAGACCCATATCGAGGGCAAGGTCGCGGATCTGATGAACCGTGTGGCTCCATCCTATATTGCGCATGAGGTTGAGAACGAAAACTTCAAGCGCGAGATGGTGCAGCGGCTCCGCTCCACGCCTGACCGACTTCTGGCGGGCGTCCAGGCACTTCAGCGGCATCAATCGACCCTGCCTCAGACACTGCTCCACGGCGACACGCACTTTGGGAACACCTACCGGCTGCCCAACGGTGTCGCCGGACTGCTCGACTGGCAACTGATGGTGCGCGGCTATGCGATGCACGACGTCAGCTATATTATCGCAACCGGGCTTTCGATCGAAGATCGGCGCGGCAGCGAACGTGACTTGCTTGCCTATTATCTCGACCGGCTGTCGCAGGAAGGCGTCGCGAACGCGCCATCGATGGATACGGTCTGGAACGAGTATCGGCACATGATGGTATGGGCGGTCTATATCGGGTGGCTTACCACTCCGGTCGTAAATTACGGGTGGGAAATCAATGTGATGAACCACCTTCGCCTGACGACAGCCTATGAAGATCTCGAGACCGCCAAGCTGGTCGACGCGTCAATCTAGCGCTGGGCGCGGGAATTTCCTTGCAAAGCACCATCGAGATCGACGGCGACGAGGCCCGCGCCAGTTCCCGCGTCATGGCGTGGCACTGGTTCCATCGCGAAGATGGCGACGAACATGCGCAGACGGACCTGCTGGCCATCGGCGGCTATCAGGATCGCCTGCGGCGCACCCCCGACGGCTGGCGGATCTACGAACGGCGAGGCGTGAAATACGGAACCGGCGTTGGCATCGGAAACGTACCGGAGCAGATGAAGCCGGTGTTCGACGGGATGGGGGGCAGGCTTTCGCAATGGCCGTGATTCGGGCCCGGCAAGTTCGGGCTGGCCGATACTGACACGATCATTTCCGGGGGATTGGCGGTCGATCCGTCGATCGGTGGAAGAGCTGCTCGCGTAACAAAACATTCTATAGAATATATTGCATATAGCTTGGATCGTCCCTAGCAGGTAAAAAATGGGAGCGCTGGACCGAACAGATTCGCATATGCCGTCGCCCGGCATCGAGCCGCAGGTGGCGCTTGCCACCGGCTCGCTAACCCCGCTCCAGCCGAACGCGACACGCGCCGAAGCGGTGGCGGAAAGGCTGCGGCTGGAAATAGTCAGCGCCCGCATCGCCCCCGGAACCCTTTTGCGGGAAACCGCGGTTGCCGAACAATTGGGCGTAAGCCCGACGCCCGTTCGGGAGGCTTTTGCTGCGTTGGCGGCAGAAGGCTTGCTGCAGGTTGAGGCGCATCGCCTGAAACGGGTGACGCCCATCGATCTCGCCGCGACGCACGACTTGCTGCGCGTTCAGACCAAGCTTTGGCGGTTCGGCTACGAATGGGGCATGCCCAACATCGGGCCAGAGGAAATAGCGCGGCTGGGGCATGCTATCGAGATTTACCGCGACGCGCTGGACCGGGGCCACGCACTGGCGGCGATCCGCGCCGGCCATGAATTCCATTCGGTCTTCATCATCGCCTCGGCAAATGCGGAACTACTGCGCTCAACGCTTGACCGCCGCTCGCTGATTGCGCGGTTCATCCTGCTGCACGGATCGACCACGATTTCAAAGGCCGGTTTGCGCAAGCACAAGGCCATTTTGGCCTGTCTCAAACGGGGCGATGCCGACGGCGTGTTGATCCAGCTCGACGAATTGGCGGCCAGATTGCTGGCCATGGCTGGCGACCGGGCCAGATAACCAATTCGATTATAAAGACTAAACGATTGAGGAGAACAGCATGGATTTCGAACTTCCCGAAGAATATCAGGCCTTCAGGGACATGGTTCGTCGCTGGGTGGACAACGAGGCACCCAAGGACTGGGCCCGCAGCCTTGAAATGGACGAACATAACTACCCCTTCGCCCTTTGGGACAAGTTCGCCGAGGCCGGTTTCCATGGAGTCGGAATTTCGGAGGATTACGAAGGACAGGGCGGCGATGTCGTGATGCAGATGCTGCTCGCGCGCGAGCTTGCGCGGACGCTGGGCGGGCTCGCATGGATCTGGGGCATCACCTCGTTCGCCGGATCGAAATCCATCGGCCTCTACGGCAGCCTGGAGCAGAAGGCGAAGTTCCTGCCGGAAATCGCCAACGGCCGGCTCAAGGCCGCGATCGCCTTTACCGAACCCGCTGGCGGCACCGACCTGCTGGGCGCGATGGCTACCACAGCGGAAAAGGTCGATGGGGGCTGGGTCCTGAACGGCGAAAAGATCTGGAGTTCATCCGCACATGTCGCGGATTACCTACTGGTCATCGCGCGCAGCGACAAAACGGCGGAAAAGAAGCATCAGGGCCTGACCCTGTTCTGGGTTCCGACCAGAACCGAGGGCGTGAAGATCACGCCTCTGGCCAAGCTTGGCATGCGGTCGATGGGCAGCTGCTCCATCCATTTCGACAATGCATTGGTCGCCGATGACGCCGTGCTGGGTGAGCCGGACAAGGCCTGGTACATGCTGCTCCCGACGCTCAACAACGAACGCATCATGGTCGGCGCGTTCTGCCTTGGCGTGATCGACGGCGTGCTGGAAGATGCCCTCGACTACATGCAGCAGCGCAAGGCGTTCGGCGGGGTCATCGGACGCTTCCAGAGCCTGCAGCATTGCGTGGCCGATATTGCGACGATGCAAAAGACGACAGAACTGATGCTGCATTATTGCGCTGACAAGCAGAGCCGGGGCGAACAGGTTGGGGTTGAGGCCAACATGCTCAAGCTGATGGCGTCGGAAAATGCCAACAAGGCCGCCGATCTCGGCATCCAAATCCTTGGCGGCATGGGCTATTCGGCCGAAACCGACATGCAACGCTATTGGCGCGACAGCCGCTTGTGGCGGATCGGTCCGATCACCAATGAAATGGTGCGTAACGGAATTGCGGAAAGCCTTGGGTTGCCCCGTTCGTTCTAAGGAGGTCCGCCACATATCTAGGATAGGCTGAAAGTGCCTTTTCTTAGCATGTGGTAGGCACTCGACGGAACGGGCAAGCGTGCAGAATTAAGGCGGATGACGGGATCGAGCCGATGGAATGGCGACCGAGGAATTTCGTATTGGTGGGCGGCGCGCAGGGCAGTGGCCGCGCCGAAGCACTTGCGGCGGCCAATGCCAGATGCGCCATTTTGCTGATCGCGCGCGATCCAGCGGCAGGAAAGTTGCCGCCGCACTGGCTCTGAACATCGCAATTCCCAAAAATGACAAAGGCTTGCTGAAGAAATCATTCGAGTTAGCGATGTCGCTATTCGAAACCCCCGCGACATGAAACGGCTCGATTGTTGGACATCACCGTGGACCTTAATTTTAGGCAATTTACTAACTTCGCGAGTCAGCGAAGGCGATGGTATGGACAGGCGGGTTTCTTTGTTCTCTCAAATTGGGGCGAGGCGCGTGGCGGGTGATCCGCCTGACCGCCTTGCTTAGTCATCAATTTTCTAGCTTCTCGCGGCCCATTGGTCGCCGCGCTGCAGCAGAGCGTTCGTTGCAGGAGCGGCAGAGCGCATGTCGATCTGCTGCTGACTATTCGCTGTTAAATTAGGACCACCGAGTTCCCTATCAATCAACGGCTGTCGTGCCAGACCCACCTGAAGCTAGACATCTACGGCGTCGGTGCCCGATGCGATGACGGGGTGGCTTCTCTACGTGAGGCTATTGTAGGCCAAGTCGGCAATCACTCTAATCTTCATACATCCAAAGAGCCATCGCTTTCCAGATCGCAATCTGGTCGTTGATTGTGAGTTTGATTTCGCTTGTGATGTCAGTTGCCTGAAGCGCATTTACTGTCCCTACTCTAGATAGAGGGTCAGTTTCATCTTCTTCTTGTCTTTTTTTAGGCACCAATCTTCTCCTATCCGTCAATCTCACCTGCATAAGATCTAACGTATGATACGAATTTTGCATTGGATTTTCTACTATCGCTTTGAACACTGCCCTGAGCGATCGGACGAAGCCCCTTCAATGGCACGGTGATGGAAGAGGGCAGTCGCCGCAATTATGTTTGCCACGGATGGTTCACCATCGATTTGCCAAGGTTGGCATCCGTCCCCTTTCCAATCAATTTCCGTATCGAACGAGTGGATGGTCGCATATAAACCCAAAGGGTCCTGAGTTTGTTCGACACCCTATCAGCATCGCTGCAAGTTCGTCAGCGCACGCCAGTTCGAAATAGGCGAGATTGGGCCGGCCCATCACGATGAGAGAAGCACTGCTTGATTGGTGCGCCCCGCCGCACCCTCGGGCAGCTTGCACGCGATCGAATTTGCATAGGCATTCAGTCCGAGACTGGCGTCACTGCAGAGCTTGTCCGATAATCCTTCTTATCGGACAAGCGCGAGATGAACTCCTTATCGGACAAGCGCGAGATGAACTCGACATCGGGCTGAGGCGCGAGGGCAGACGTAGATTTTGACAAATGAGAAATGGGCCTGCGGCGTAATGTGACGTAGTCTGCGTCGAATCCGGCTCTCCGCTAATTGCAAAGATTAGCAGTGGAGCAAGCTGTCGAATTATTTTTCACTCGGCCGGCTTCGATTATTCGACCCAGTGTTGATCCATGATAGCACGAAGGGCGGCGTCGGTATCGGCACGTGTGCCTCCGCCCCGCGTAAGTATGGTCAGCTTGATTCCCTTCCGGTCTATCGTATCGACCTTGAGGAGTGGTTTGCCTGCTTCTGAGTATACCGTCTCGGCCTTACCTGACCTCTTGGGGGATCCTGACTTCTTGGGGGCATCTGCCGCTTTAGCAAGGAGACGGATGATGTCTGGCACGGGACTTGGCTGCCCCCCCTCCCCTTCCCGCTCTGCTATCCGGGCTGCTTCGGCGAACACCCGCTTCTTGCGGTCCTCTGGTTTCAAGAGAGGCTTGATAGCTGTAACATGCTTGATTCTCAGGTCCTGAGGCTTGGAAAACGCCACCATGATTTCATCGGGTAGACGCGCGAGATCAAGGTATCGACTAAGCCAGCTTTCGCTAACATTGATACGTTCAGCCATCGCCTTTTGGCGGCCGCCATAATACGCATCCAAGGCACGCAGATAGTCGCGTGCGCGCTCTAGGTCGGTTAGATCATCACGTGCCCGATTCTCGATGTCCGCGAGGCGGAATGCTTCTTCATCGGTGAGATTGCGGACGTCGATAAGAAAGCGGAAGTCTGGATAGTTATTGGCCTTCAGCCAAGAGATCGTCCAGTGCCGGCGAGCCCCGCAAATAACCTCGTAATCGAAGTCAGAGTCATCCTTCACACGACGGACAATCGCAGGCATTTCCTGCTTGCCTTGCGCCTTAATGCTCTCGATCAGATCGGCACAGCGATCTTCGCTCAATAGGGCGTATTCGCGATTATGCCCTGCCCACATTCTACACCTCGCTGGATCCACGAGCTCATGGGTCCGCGAAATAGCCCCCCCATTCGCTAGTTCAGCTAGACGGCTCTCTCTGCCCGCAAGAACGCTTGCCCCTATCCCTGCGCGTCGCGGTGTGTCTGCCTTCGAAGCTGGCTCTATCCCAGCCATTAAATCGGCCGCGAAGCTTGCGTTCTTTTTGCTCATTTCCCGGCTCTCCTAACTGAAATTGCACCGGTGCAATTGTCGCCGATCATGCCAGCCCTTCCTTGCGCAAACGTGCGAGATGGCTCGGCCACATGGATCGAATATCAATCTCGATTTCATTGTTAACACCGTCCAAGTAGGCGAGGCAGCGATTACGAACTGCAGAACTGGTCACAGGGCCATCTAGCTCATAGACAGTCATTAATCGGGCGGTAGCATTGTCAATTTCCGCTGAGTCCTTAAGCGGCGTTCGGACCAAGGCGTGGCCGAAAAGCGAACGCATCAGGTTGATTAGCTCCTTTTGCATCGACTTGTTCTCATCAACCTTTGAAGCCACAAACCTCAAAAACTGCAGCGACGGTGCCATGTCGCGATCAGCCAAAGTCTCGATTGTCTCATCCAACATTGCGAGAAAGGCTGCGGTAGATGAAAAGTCCATGACCGTAGGCGGTACGGGAACTACTAAGGCATTCGCCGCGCGCAAGACCGAAAGCGAAATGGCACCCAGGGCCGGCGGCGGATCGAGCACAATGACGTCAAAACGATCGGCGATACTCGCAATCCCTTGCGCCATTCGATCAATTAGATTCCCCTGGCCACGCGCCATACGCGCTGCAATTTCATACTCAGACTGGAAAAGCCGAAGGTTTGCAGGGATCAGCTCTAGCCCGTCAAAATGGGTCTTGCGGAGCGCGTAATCGAGCGACTCCATGTCGTCGTGGCGAAGGAACGGGTAAAGTGTGTCATCTTCGGTGAGATCGAGGTCCGGCACATAGCCGAACAGGGTGGTGGCAGAGGCCTGGCTGTCACAATCGATTAAAGCAACGCGATAACCCTTGATCGCGCAATATTGGGCCAGATGGACAGCGAGAGTCGACTTGCCGACGCCGCCCTTGAAGTTCTGGACGGCAATGACGCAACACGGATCATCAGGACTCCGCCACGGGCGGGTCCCGAAAAGTCCTCGCATATCGTTGAGTTGCGCTAACGTGTAACCGACCCGCCGATTATTTTGCGTTCGAGGGGGAGGGGGGAGACGCCCATCTTTCTCTGCTTCTCGGATCGCAGCGGGTGTGCGGCCCACCAGTTCTGCTGCCTTTCCAATCTGAAAAGTCGGCTCCCGCCGCTCATCCGCTCGTGCACTACGGGCGGAATCACGAAGTCGCTCCAGCACGGAACTCGTTCGCTGAGCTAAGGTTGCTACGGACACCGCGCCTTCGACGCCTTCAAGATCGAGTGATGCTGCCAAGATGGATGACCTTTCGAAATTGGACACACCCTAGTCAAATTTGCACTTATCGGTCAATCCACGCTCAAATTTTGCAAACAAAGGCATAAGGCAGGGCGAAGGGACCGTTATCCAATCATGTGGGCTGTCTTTGAGCGGCTGAACCTGACTTGCTGGGGGCGCTTTCCAGTCATACCTGACCCTTTGGGGGAGAAAGCGTACGAAATTGCACCGGTGCAATTGCTCGTTTTACGGCCTCCCGCGGCGAGCAAGAAAGCTCTCGCAGAAGCCCGTCCAGGATGCGATCAGCTTGGCACCACTTAGCTTTTTCAATCTCTCACCCATCTGACTACGATATGCATCAGCGATGATATCTATATCCCATCCACCGCCTGAGGTACGTGCAATAGCGGCGAGTTTCTCTTCGCCATACTGAATCGAGCCATTTGGAAAATGTAATTCCGTCGAATCCGAAGTCTCATTGGCTCGCGTCGGTGACATTGTCTTTTTAAGCGCCGGCTCCACCTTGACGGATTCTACGGTCTTATCGCGCCTAGCCGCTCGGCCTCTAGAGTGCTTCTGTATCTCGTCCACTCGAGCAATTTGCGCTGGAGCATCCTTCGGCTCAAAGCGAAATTCAAGTTCAGTAACGGTTCGCCCTTGCCGAATTTCACGCCACTCAACCGTGAAGTGAGCAAGCTGGTCAATTTCGGCCTTCGCCCTATCAAGCACTTTGCGTCTCAACTGAGCAAAGTCCTTGTAAACATCGGGCGCGATCCCAAGGAGTGCCCGCAAAGCAGTCATATCGCCTTTCCACACTGATTGTCGGCGGTGGAGACGGAGCGCGCCAACCTCATAAAGTTTCAGCGCGTAATTAGACCTAAACCCAAGAACGGCTTGCCTGTTCAAGACCGCATAGCTTTCGGAATCGCGAATGAGTTTGCGCGCCTCGGGAGTAAATTCCCATTCTATCCAGCCAGATTCCCTGCCAACTTCGTCATCCAACTCCTCACGAGATGAGGAAATCAGCGAGAATCGCATTGTTGCCTTTTTTCCACGCCATGACAGGTCATCGACAGCAAAGAGGGTCCGATGCAATTCTTCGAGCATTTCCGAAATGCGCTCATTACCCTTATGACCCCTACGAATGTCTGCCTTTCGCATTCGATGTGGTCGATCATCCCATGCATCCCCGCCAGCAGTCAGGATCATTAGCGCAAGAAGACGGGAAGCGGTTAGACTGAGTGATTGTCCCTTGACAAATTTGACCTCAACAATGCTACCTGGCTTCGCAAACTCGTCACCGCCCTTTGCTTGAAGCGCTGCTGCAACTCGCATCGCGCGGCCCAATTCAACGCGTTCAGCCGGTCCGATTTCGTCGTTCTCAGAGTTTGCAGCGTGATCCATGATATGTACGTCAGATGATTCGATACCTGACCATTTTTGCCTGACCTGCCAACTAGCGTCAAGTCAGGTCAGGTCAGGTGCCTTTGCCCATCGCGATATCGACGCCAGCTGTACCCGACACCGTAACGTAGTTATTTCACTGCTCATCCAATGCATCCCCCAATAGGTCAGGATAGCCCCGGGCGGTCAGCCTAATGCCCCCACTAGGTCAGGATTAAACCCCCAAAAGGACAGGCTGATACCCCCATCAAGTCAGGATGAGACCATTCAAAGCAGCGGAAAACAGCGAAAAAAAGACCACTGAATCAGAATCTATGGAATCAGAATTCCCTCCGCTGCAAGCAGCGGCGTTTTTTAAAAATGATCTTTAGTTGACAATCCAAGCTTCCGGAGGGGTCCTCAAGAATCGAGGCAGAGCGCAATACTCCGGTTAATCGGCTAAGTTGACCTGCGACGCTTACGGCGCCAGCCTCCGCAAATGGGACTGGCAAAGATAGTGCCGAATAGCTGCGTTTGCCGAGGGGAAAGAGGGCCAACCCAGCGACCTGACCAATAACGAATAGCATCGTATAGCAGCGCTGGTCCTCAAGATCGGCCGCTGCGCCCGTCGACGCAAGTTGGATGCTCCGCGAAGTCATCAATGCGGTCCGCAGCCTTGTTCGACAGAGCCGTCGGCGGCATATGTTGCCGCTCTATCATGGGGCGGAGCAGACGGCTTAAATTGCTTTACTAAACAGGCGCACAGGTTTTTGCGCGGGGCGGGCGATGACATCAAACGGATGCCGAGTTGTGAGAGCCACGGGCGGGAGGCCTTTCCGAGCCTTGCGCTGACCGACTAGCTGTCGATTACCGCGCCATCAAACAACGAGATAACATTGTGAAGAATGTTGTCGGGCGCTAGCGGTACTTCGCCATCAATACCGACGGACATTCGCTCATAGCCAACCTCACTATCGCAGCCGATACTGACAGGGCGCATGAATGTCCTGACCTTTTGGGGGCGAAACGAGAGTGAATTGCACCGGTGCAATTCACGATTTTCAGCCCCCAAATTTGCGCACGACCGCTCAGCCCGATAACGCATGCGCTTCTCGGTTCACTAGATGCTTAGCATCTCCAAATCCAAGATCTAGGGGAACCGTGAGACGACTCCAGGGTCAAACATACCGTCGGACACCCGCATTAAGCTCGCATCCTTTGGAAGGCCCAACCTAGGCGCATTGTCATCCTTTGCCCGTTCGACTTCCCAATCCATTGAAAGACCGACTATCTGGGCTTCAGCATTACCCACCTCCCAAGGACCTCCCTTCATAAGGCCCTCGAAATTGATTCGGAGGTCTGAAACCTGTTCGAATTCAAGTTGTTGAAGAACCTCTACGAGATATCGGGCCATTGCCTCGACTTCTTCGACCGGGAAGGTGCCCTTGAACTGAAAATGCATACTGATCAGCCTCCTTCAATAAGGGGGCGGACCGGCGCAGTGCCGGGTGTTCGTAACCTGAACTCTCGCGCAGGCGCCGCCGCCTTTGGGCGAAGCCTTGGACATGCGCGACGGCCACCCGGCCGCAATGTTGCGACCGGCTGAGAGTTCAGGGGTTACGACGCCCCACCGCCGGGACATACCGGCGACACTGCTTGCTTACAGAATGCTTTGGGCATTTCAAGACCGAAAGGGTACGTTCCATGGTCCCGAGCCTTCCTGACTGCAGGGCTTGTCCGATAAATCCATCTAACGGACAACCTCACGGCACCCTTGTCCGATAAATCCAGCTAACGGACAACCTCAAGGCGAAACGTCTCAATCGCGCGGAAAGATGGGCAACTAGCACCAGACGCGGAAGCGAGCAGAGCTTCAAAAAAAGCAGAAATTTCAGCCACCTAACAACTCCGAAGAGGTGCTTTGGATTTGGCCTCGTAACAAGGACTTGGCATTCCGATGCGAATGCCAAAAACTTGTCATATGTCAGAAAATATGGCAACTCATTGAAAATGAATGAGATTCGTCAGTATCGCGACATATCATCTCGGCGACAACGCCTTGCATTACTGCTTTCGGAGCATCACGGGCGATGGCTATCGGCTGAGGATGTATGCGATCTGGTGCGGCTAACGGGATATTCGGAACGGCATATCCGACGCATGAGAGCAGAGCTGCTCGCCAACCCAGGCGACCAGCTGATTACGAAGCGCGGCAGGCGAAGAGGTCGTCGCATAGTATCAGCGCAGGTAAAACAATGCACCGACCAGGTATTGGCCGAATACGATCGCGAGCGTGCGCAACGACCTGTTAGACAGTTAGCACGTTCTATTCAAAACGAGCTCGTCGAGGGGGGTGCGAGGGCAATACCAAGTTTGCGGACGCTGGAGCGCATTGTGTCTGAAAGTGCCGTCTTCAATCGCAAAGCGCTCAAAGCGCGACAGGAGCTACCTACGGACAAGCCCCACGTTAGGGCGGCCCCTCCCGCCAAAAGGCAGTATCGCGTTTATTCCCCACCCAACTATCCGGATTTGCCCGACTGGATGTTGCTGGTGAAAGCCTATCAGGACATGATCAAGAAAAGGAAATAGACTAAACTTGAGCAGGTGTATCGGGGTGCAATTGCTGACCACTTGAATATGCGACCGGGGCCTTATCGGAGAAATGGGCCGGTGCTCCGGCGACTTCGAGCGGGGGAGGGCGGCTGATGACGAATAATATGCTAGATCGCCTCACCGTACGCTCGGGCGAAAGAACAGTCGGCGAGCTCGCGGTGGATCGCAGCGGCGCGATGCAGTTTACCTATGCTCCGGCATGGCTCGAGGATCCCGAGGCCCCGCCTGTCTCGGTGCGGCTGCCGAAGCAGCAGGATCCGTTCGGCGAGCGGAATGCAAAACCCTTCTTCGACGGGCTGTTGCCCGAGGAATGGCAACGCGAGGCAGCCGCACGGGCGTTGGGCATCTCCTCGGGCAATCCGTTCCGGCTGCTGAAGGCCTTGGGCGGCGACGCAGCCGGCGCACTGACGTTTTGGCCTGACGGTGCCGCAGGGCACCCAGAAGACACTGATACTGATGCTTCCGCAGAAGCAGTAGGCGACGCTGAGCTGGCCCAACTGTTCGATCGCATGGCGGAAAGGCCAATGCTAGCAGGTGAGGGGAGGCGCTACAGCCTCGCCGGGGCGCAGAGCAAGCTGCCTGTCGTTCTGGACGGGGAAGGTCGCGTGGCGCTTGCTCGGGCCGGTCAGGCGACCACGCATATCATCAAGCCCGAACCGACACGCTTTGCAGGATTGGCGGCGAACGAGGCGTTCTGTCTCGCATTAGCTGCAGCTGTAGGGCTTGAAACTGCCAATGCCGAATGGCTGTCGGTGGAAGGGAGACCTTATCTCCTCGTCCGCCGCTACGATCGAGTGATCGAAAATGGCGAAACGATGCGGCTGCACCAGGAGGATTTTGCCCAAGGTCTTGGAGTGATGTCGGCAAAGAAATACGCCACCGACGGCGGACCGGTGTTCCGCGATTGCTTCGCTCTGACGCGAAGCGCTGCGACGGATCCCGAACGCGAGGTACTCAAGTTTATCGATGCCGCGCTGTTCAATCTCATTATCGGCAATGCCGATGCGCACGCGAAGAACTTCAGCCTGCTGCGGCGAGCCGACGGCGAAACGGTGTTGGCGCCGCTTTATGATCTAATCGCAACCGCCGCTTGGCCCGCGCTTTCGGCGCGCATGGCGATGAAATACGGGCGAGCCTCCATGCTCGAGGACATATCTATTGGTAGCTTCGAGCGCTTCGCTGCCGATACTGGTATCGCATTCGACAGTGTAAGGGAGCGGGGGCTGGGGCTGGCGAGCCGCGTGATAAGATCAATTGAAGGCGGGATGGTCACACCGGGTTTGGAAGATCCGCACGGCCGTAGGCTAATCGATCTGATTATAGATAGGGCAGGGCGAGTTGCGCTGAAGCTTCAAAGTTAGGATATTACGAGTGGTTCGAGTTAGATCGAGACCCGATTGCTGGACCCCAACTCGGTTGACCAAAAAAACCCGGTGCGGCGGGCGCACCGGGCTTGAAAGTTTGGGAGAGGATGCCTGAAAGGCAGGACCTGTATGC
>JAPYSD010000297.1 GCA_029936705.1 Croceicoccus sp.
CTACAAGGGTGCGCATGACGCAGGCCGTTCCCCTCCCGCTGCCCGAAGGCGAAACCGAAGCGCTGGCCGCCTTCGCGCGCCGCGACCGCAGCTATGACGGGCGCTTCGTGGTGGGCGTGCGCACGACCGGCATCTATTGCCGCCCCAGTTGCCCCGCGCGCAGGCCAAGGCCTGAGAACATGGCGCTTTATCCCGACATCGCATCGGCGCGCGCGGCGGGGCTGCGCGTGTGCAGGCGGTGCCTGCCCGACGACGCGATGACGGACCGGGACGCGGTGCGCGGCGCGCTGGACGCGATCCGCGCGCAGGGCGGGCCGGTGCCGATGGCGGTGCTGGCGCAGCGCAGTGGATATTCGCCCGATCATCTGGCGCGGATCTTTCGCCGCGCCGTCGGCCTCAGCCCCGCCGCCTATGGCCGCGCCTTGCGGCTGGAACGGGCGCGCGATGCGCTGGGAAAGGAAGCGAACGTGACCGATGCGATACTGGAGGCAGGCTATGAAACCCCCTCGCGCTTCTATGACGAGGCAAAGGGCCGGCTGGGCATGAGCCCCTCGGCCTGGCAGCGCGGCGGGGAAGGGGTGACGATCCGCTGGGCGGTGGCGGCGACCACGCTGGGCGACATGCTGGTCGCGGCGACGGACAAGGGCATCTGCCGCCTGTCGTTCGGCGAAGGCGTCGATGCACTGGCGCAGCGCTTTCCGAATGCCGAGCTGGCCGAAGGCGGCGATGCGTTCGCCGGACTGCTGACCCGCGTCCTGGCCGAGGTCGAGGCCCCCGGCAGTGACCCCGACATTCCGCTCGACGTCAAGGGCACCGCGTTCCAGGAGCGTATCTGGGCCGAATTGCGCCGCATCCCGGCGGGCGAAACGCGCAGCTATGCCCAGCTTGCGGCAGCGGCGGGCCACCCCAGCGCCGTGCGCGCGGCAGGCAGTGCCAACGGGGCGAACAATGTCGCGGTGCTGATCCCCTGCCACCGCGTGGTGCGATCGGACGGAAGCGTCGGCGGCTATGCCTATGGCCCCGAGGTCAAGAGCGCGCTGCTGGAGCGGGAGAAGCGCCGCTAGTCCCGTGCCCAGCCCTTTTGCGCGGGTTCCAGCCCGTCCAGCACGTCCTTCGCGCTGTCCAAATATTCGCGGCGGCGGTCCGCATCCATCCGTTCCCACGTCGTATAGACGCGCGCGACGCGGTTGTTGTTCTCCAGCAGCTTGCGATTGCGCACCATGAAATCCCAGTAGAGCGGATTGAACGGGCACGCGCCTTCGCCCGTCTTCTTCGACACCGAATAGCTGCATTTCCGGCAGTAGTCCGACATCTTGTTGATGTAATTCCCGCTCGCCGCATAGGGCTTGGTTGCCAGCCGCCCCTTGTCGGCCCAGAGCGCCATGGCCGCCACGTTCGGCAGCTCGACCCATTCATAGGCATCGGCATAGACGACGAGGAACCAGTCCTCGACCTCCTGCGGCCTGATCCCGGCGATCAGCGCGAAATTGCCCAGCACCATCAGCCGCTGAATATGGTGGGCATGCGCATTCTCGCGCGTGGAGCGCACCGCCTCGGCCATGCAGAGCATGTCGGTTTCGCCGGTCCAGTAGAATTCGGGCAGCGGGCGATGCGCGTCCAGCGCGTTCGCCTCGGCCAGTTCGGGCATTTCCAGCCAGTACATGCCGCGGATATATTCGCGCCAGCCGATGATCTGGCGGATGAAGCCCTCGACCGCGTTGATCGGCGCCTTGCCGTCCGCCCACGCCTGTTCCGCGCGGCGGCAGCATTCGACCGGGTCGAGCAATCCCAGGTTGATCGAGGTGGACAGCAGCGAGTGGAAGAGGTCGTCCTCTCCCGTCACCATCGCGTCCTGGTAGGTTCCGAAATCGGGCAGGCGGTCCGCGACGAAAGCGTCCAGCGCCTGCTCCGCCTGCGCCGCGGTGACCGGCCAGCCGAAATGGTCGAGGCTGCCGAAATGCGCATCGAAGCGGCGTGCGACCATCTCGATTACTTCACGCGTGACATCGTCCGGCGCGAATTTGGGCGCAGGGGGCGGGTCCATGTGCCTGTCCGGCGAAGCACGGTTGTCGTGGTCATAGTTCCACTGGCCGCCCGCAGGTTCGGGACCATCCGCGCCGTCCTCCATCAGAAGGCCAGTCTTCGCCCGCATCTCGCGGTAGAAGTTCTCCATCCTCAGCGTGCGCCGCCCCTGCGCCCAGCCGATGAATTCGGGGATCGAGCACAGGAAGCGGTCGTCGGGCAGGATTTCCAGAGGAACGTCCAGCGGACCCTTCAGCCCCTGCAGCGCCTTCAGCACGCGCCATTCGCCCGGCTCGACGATGCGGATCTCGCGGGCGCCGTGACGCTCGGCGGCGCGGGCGATCTCGCCGGTGAAGCTGCCGGTGTTTCCCTCGTCCTCCAGCGCGACATAGTCGACCGTCCAGCCGCGATCCCGCAGTTCGGCGGCGAAATGGCGCATGGCCGACAGGATCAGCGCGATCTTGGCCTTGTGGTGCTTGACGTAGGTGGTCTCGTCCCAAACCTCCATCATCAGCACGACTGCATCACTCTTGTCGCAGCCATCCCTCTCGCAGCTTTCCCTCTCCCAGCTTTCAAGGCTGGCAAGCGAATGGGTCAGCTGGTCGCCAAGGACGGGGATCAGGACGGGGCCGGGCATGCCTGCGGGACGCGCCGCCCTAGTCCAGCAGCGGCTCGGCGCCCGGCTCGGCCTTGGCGCGGGCGGAACGATAGGCGGGACGCTCGCCGATGCGCTGCAGATAGGCGCGCACCGCCGGATATTCGTCAAGCGAGAACTGGCCGAACGCGCGGCCCGTGGTCAGCGACCAGATCATCATGATGTCCGCGGTGCTCAGCTCCTGCCCGCCGAAGAACGGCGTATCGCTCAGCCGCTGTTCGATCATCGACCAGGCGCGGGCCTTGCGGTCCTTCATGAAGTCGGGAACGCTGTCGGCCCCCGTCAGCGCGGCCGAAATCTCGACGAAGGAGATCGGCATCAGCGTCCCGTTGGCGAAATGGAACCAGAACAGATGGTCCGCGAAATCCGGGCTGTCCACGCCCGGCGCCAGCCTGCCGCCGCCGTGTCGCGCGTTGACATAGTCGCATATCGCCGCGCTCTCGCCCAGCACCAGGTCGCCGTCGGTGACGACGGGCGCCATGCCCATCGGGTGCAGCGCCTTGTACTGGTCGGGCGCCATCCGGTTGTCGCTGCGCCGGTCGTAGAGCTTCAGATCATAGTCGATGCCCAGTTCCTCGCACAGCCAGACGATGCGTTCGGATTGCGATGTGCGCAAATGGTGGACGGTCAGCATGATGTGATCTCTCCCGTTCTATGATGCATCAGACGAAGCTGTAGGGGTCTATGTCCACTCCAACGCGCACGCCCTGCGGATGATCCAGCGGGCCCAGCCAGTCGCGGATCGCCTGTTGCAGCGCGGCGCTGCGGCGGGCGTTGATCAGCAGGCGATAGCGATAGCGTCCGCGCAGCATCGACAGCGGGGCGGGCGCGGGGCCATAGACCGCGATATCGTCCAGTCGCGGCGCGCTGCCGCCGATCTTGCGCGCAGCCTCCGCCGCTTCCGCCTCGTCCTCGCTCGACACGATGATCGCGGCCCAGCGGCCGAAGGGCGGCGCGCCCGCGTGGCGGCGCGCATCGCTCTCCGCCTCGTAGAACGCGTCGCGGTCATACGCGGCAAGCGCGGCGATTACGGGCGCATCGGGATGGCGGGTCTGGATCAACACCTCGCCCGCCTTGGCGGCGCGGCCCGCGCGGCCCGCGACCTGCGCGATCTGCTGATAGCTGCGCTCGGCGGCGCGCAAATCTCCGCCCTCAAGCCCCAGGTCCGCGTCCACCACCCCGACCAGCGTCAGTTCGGGAAAGTGATAGCCCTTGGTCACGAGCTGCGTGCCGACGATCACGTCGATCTCGCCCGCCTGCGCGGCATCGACGAACTCGCCGATCTTGTCGGGACTGGACAATGTATCGGATGTCACGACGGCGGTGCGGGCATCGGGGAAGATCTCCGCCACCTCGTCCGCGATGCGTTCGACGCCGGGGCCGCAAGCGGCCAGGCAGTCCTTCTCGCCGCATTCGGGGCAGGCTTCCGGGCTGGAAACCTGGTGCCCGCAGTGATGGCAGGCAAGGCGGCGGGTCAGCCGGTGCTCGACCAGCCAGGCGCTGCAATTGGGGCACTGGAAGCGGTATCCGCACTGGCGGCACAATGTCAGCGGCGCATAGCCCCGGCGGTTGAGGAACAGCAGCGACTGTTCGCCCTTGTCCAGCCGCTCCTCCATCGCCTTCACCAGCGAGGGGGCGAGCCAGCGGCCGCGCGGGGGGCTTTCCTCGCGCAGGTCCAGGATGCGGATGTCGGGCAGGACCGCGCCGCCGAAGCGGGCGGGCAGGTCGATCTTCTCGTACACGCCCGCCTCGGCCATCTGCAGGCTTTCCAGCGCGGGTGTCGCACTGGCGAGGATGGCGGGGATCTGTTCGAACCGGGCGCGCATCACCGCGACGTCGCGGGCGTTGTAGCGCACGCCGTCGTCCTGCTTGAAACTGATCTCGTGCGCCTCGTCCACGACGATCAGGCCAAGGTCGCGGAACGGCAGGAACAGCGCCGACCTTGCGCCCACGACCACGCTCGCGCCGCCCTCGGACACCTGCCGCCACGCGCGGCGGCGGTCGGACTGTTTCTGCGCGCTGTGCCAGACGGTGGGGGCCACGCCGAAGCGCGCCTCGAACCGTTTCAGGAAGTTCTGCGTCAGCGCGATTTCGGGCAGCAGGACCAGCACCTGCCGCCCCATGCGCAGCGCCTGCGCCACCCCTTCGAAATAGGTCTCGGTCTTGCCCGAACCGGTCACGCCGTCGAGCAGCATGGGCGCGAACCTGCGCGCCTTTACCGCGTCCACGAAACGGTCGGCGGCTTCCTGCTGTCCGTCCGACAGCTCGGGCGGGGCATGGTCGGGGCGGGGCGGGGCGAAGGGGCGGTCGATCGCGACCTCGACCGCTTCCAGGCAGCCGGCATTGACCAGCCCGCGCAGCACGGCCTCGGACACGCCCGCCAGGTCCGCCAGTTCGCGCACCGTGCCCTGCTCGCCCTCCAGCGCCGACAAGGCCGCGTCACGCTGCGGCGTCATGCGCGAAGGCAGCACGCCCGTCAGCCGGTATTCGGTGATCGTCCCGCCCCCGCGCAGCGCCGCGCTGGACGACAGCGCCATGCGCGCCACGCTCGCCATCGAGGCGATGTA
>JAPYSD010000298.1 GCA_029936705.1 Croceicoccus sp.
CTGCTCGCATCCGCCATTCTGCATGCGCAGCAGTTCCTGCCACCCGCGATCCAGTTCGTGATTGCCCACCGCATTGAAGTCCAGCCCGATGCGGTTCATCACCTCGACCGAAGGCTCGTCGAGGAAAAGCGAGGATACCAGCGGGCTGGCGCTGATGAGGTCGCCTGCGGAAATTACCAGCGAATCGGTGTTCTGCGCCCGCAATTGCCGGACCGCAGTGGCCAGCACCGCCGCGCCGCCGACAGGGGAATCGAATGTCTCTCCATCGGGAGTGAGCGGCCCGGCGTCGCTCTTGCGCTGGTGCGGCAGGAGATTGCCGTGGAAATCATTGATGCCGATGATCCGGACGGTCACCGGCGCGGGGGCCGGCGCCACGCTGGCACAGGCGGATACGGCGCAAGCAAGCAGCGATGCGAAAAGGAGGCGAATCATGCCTCCTTCTCTAGCGGCACCGCGGCACGGCGCCAGAGGTGATCAGCGGAGGCCCAATATCCGTCGTATCCAAGAGCGGCCCGGTTCGGCCTGACAGGACGGAGTATCGGGTATGGGCGACTGCTCTTCCGGGAATGCATGTGCCGACGCCGCGTCATTCTCTTCGAACGCCTTGGCCAAAAAGTCAGCGATCGCCACGCGTTTCCCGTTGACGGGGCGATAGGACGGCTTGGCCACCGTGTAGACAAGCGCCTTGCCATCCTCGCTCCAGATGCCGTCGAAGAATAGCGCCTGTTCCTTGCGCCGGCGGCCCAGCAGCGAGGCAGGCCTGGCCCAGTTGAGCATCGCCGGGCGCGCTGCCGTCCGGTCGCCGGACATGGCCAGCTCCATCCATTCCGCCCGCGCGATACCGCCGGTGTTCCAGTGGAACGACAAGGCCGCGGCAAGCTCATGCTCCTGCGGCTGATACGAACCGAACGCCTCAAGCACCGCAGGCAGGTAGTTGCGGCGCAGTGCCCATACGAACACGGCCAGGCAATGCGACAGCGTTTGGGGATTGTCCCTGTAGCGCGCGACCTTGTGCCCCGACGCGTCGGTCAGGCCCACGCTCCATGTCCAGACACCGACCGAATCGAGATAGGCTTCCCGCACAATCCCCTCATGCGCGATAAGCTCGGCAGCGATGCGGGGCGTGATGTCGGGTGCGGCGGGATCGTATGGCATGAACATGAAGGGCGGCTCCTTGCTGGGAACCGCCCTGCTGCCCGGATGAAGGCCGGTAGGAAAATAAAAGCTGAGGAATCAGGCCGTGACGGGTGTCTTCAGCGCCGCCTTCAGCTCTTCGACCAGATCGGTCTGCTCCCAGGGGAACATTCCGTCGGCCGCCGTCCGGCCGAAATGACCATAGGCCGCCGACGAGCGGTAGATCGGACGATTGAGCTGCAGCCGCGTGCGGATGCCGCGCGGCGTCAGGCCGCCCAATGATTCGATGCTGCGGATCGCGTCTTCCAGCGCGGCGTCGGAAACGCCCTCGGCGCAGGTGCCGTGCGTGTCGACATAGATCGACAGCGGATGCGCCACGCCGATCGCATAGGACAGCTGCATCGTGCAGCGCTTGGCCAGACCGGCGGCAACGATGTTCTTGGCAAGATAGCGCGCGATATAGGCCGCCGAACGGTCGACCTTGGTCGGATCCTTGCCCGAGAACGCGCCGCCGCCATGCGGAGCCGCGCCGCCATAGGTATCGACGATGATCTTGCGGCCCGTCAGGCCCGCGTCGCCGTCCGGTCCGCCGATCTCGAACGCGCCGGTCGGGTTGATGTGATAGACCGTCTCGTCCGACAGCAGGTTATGCGGCAGTATCTCGGCCACGACCTTCTTCACATAGGCCTTGAGCTCGGCTTCCTTGTCGCCGGTGTGATAACCCGGCTTGTGCTGGGTCGAGACTACGATCGCGGTGCAGGCGGCAGGCTTGCCGTCCTCGAAACGCAGCGTCACCTGGCTCTTTGCGTCAGGCTCGAGGAAGGGGGCCGCGCCCGACTTGCGGTCGTCGGCCAGCCGCTGCAGGATCTTGTGGCTGTAATCCAGCGTTGCCGGCATCAAATCGGGCGTCTCGTCGCAGGCAAAGCCGAACATGATGCCCTGGTCGCCCGCGCCCTCGTCCTTGTTGGTCGCATCGTCGGCGTCGACGCCCTGCGCGATTTCGGCGGACTGGCCGTGCAGGTGATTCTCGAACGTCAGCGTTTCCCAATGAAAGCCGGTCTGCTCATAGCCGATTTCCTTGACCGTGCGGCGTACCGCCGCCTCGATCTCGTCACGCGCGCCGGGCGCCCAGTAGTTGTTGAACTTCCACTCTTCCCGGTCCTTGTCGTACATCGGCTTGCACCGGATCTCGCCCGACAGCACGACCCGCTGCGTCGTCGTCATCGTTTCGCAAGCGACGCGCGCTTCCGGGTCCTTGGCCAACATCAGGTCGACGATGGCGTCGGAGATCTGGTCCGAAACCTTGTCCGGGTGACCCTCGGAAACGCTTTCCGAGGTGAAGAGGAAATTCTGACGCATGGGTTATCCCGGTATCTTGAAGGGCGCTGAAGGCCCGGATTCACGTATAAAGAGTTCTTTATATCTGCATTAAACCCCGCGCCGCCGCAAGGCAACAAGCGCGATCCCGAAGAGTAACAGCCCCCAGGCCAGCGAAAGCCCCAGCCCCAGCCGCGCGAACGGCGTGGGCGCAAGCGCGGGCGGTACCTCGCCCTCGATCGCGGCGGCGGTATGCCGCGGTATGCTCGCCCGGACAACGCCACCTGCATCGATCACCGCGCTGATGCCCGTGGTGGTGGAACGCAGGACGGGCAGCCCCTCCTCGATCGCGCGCAGCCGCGCCTGGGCCAGGTGCTGCGGCGGTCCCCACGCACCGAACCAGCCGTCGTTCGATGGATTGATGATATAATCGGGCCGGTTGTCCCGGTCGACCACTTCGCCCGAGAAGATGATTTCATAGCAGATCTGCACGCCCGCCCTGCCCCATTGCCCCAGGTCGAGCGTCTGCGCACCCGGCCCGGCGCGGAAGTCCAGCGTGCCGGGCACCAGCCGCGTCATGCCGATCGGCTCGAGCAACAGGCGGAGCGGCAGATATTCGCCGAAAGGCACTAGGTGCGCCTTGGCATATCCGTCCACGATGCGGCCGTCCGGCCCCACGGCAGTGACAACGTTCTCCGCGCCGATCGCCCGGTTTTCCGTGGGCGAAATGACAAGATCGATGGTGCCGGTCAGCAGCAGCGAGCCGGGACCCAGCAGCGCCGCGATGCGAGCACGGGCGATGTCTGGATCCGCGGCAAAGGTCGCCTGCTGGTAATAGCGCCGCGGATAGCCCGTGCGCAGGTAATCGGGCACGCCCGATTCGGGCCAAATGACCAGCCGCGTCGCGTCCTGCTCCGCCGGGGGGCCGGACAACTGGACCGACTTGACGAAATTGCGCTCGAACCATTGCGGCTCGTTCAGAACTTCCTGCCGGATGTCGGGCTGAATCAGGCGGAACGCCAGCGTGCCGGGGCGCTGCCCGACCGTCGGCCAGGGCGCCAGCATCATGGCCACCGGCAAGGCGGCAAGGATGGCGGAGGCGGCGGAAAGACGCCACTGCCTGACCGCAAGCCACCAGCATCCAGCCAGCAGCACGACCAGCCCGGAAAGCGCGTATGTACCCAGGAACTGCGACAGGATGGCAAGGCCCGGCCGCTCGAAACCGCCCAGCGTAATGGCGGCCAACGGGTTCCAGGCAAAGCCGGTGAAGACCGTCGCGCGCAGATACTCAGCCGCGATCCAGAAGGCCGCGAACGCGAACAGGAAAGCGATGGGAGACAGCCGATCGCGCGTGCGGCGATGGATCGTCACGCCCCAGGCTGCCAGCATCGCCAGGCCGGGATAAACCGCGAGAAAGGCGGACAGCAGGACCACGCCGACCCAGCCGAGCCAGGCCGGCATCGCCGCCTGATAGGTGAAGGCGGTGGCGATCCAGTTGAGGCCGAGAACGAAATGCCCCAGCCCGAACAGCCAGCCGGTCCGAAAGGCGCGGCCCGCGGTCGAGGCACCGAACCCCAGCGCGAGCAGCCCGGCAAACGCCGCCAGCGCCAGCGGCCACCAGCCGAGCGGGACGAAACCGGTCGCCGCTGCCAGTCCGCAGACCACCGCGGCAACCGGCCGAAACCAGCGCGCACCGGCCAGCGGCCGAATGCGCGTGGACATAACTGTCGCCCTGGTCGCTTGCATGCCGGAACGGCCCGCCCGAGGCTTAGCCGTTCACGGCCTGCTGCATGTCGCTGTCGTCGCTTTCGGCGGCTTCCGAAGCCTTGGGCTTGCGCGGACGACGGGCACGCTTGGGCTTTTCAGCCGGCGCATCGTCGGAACCGGTGTCGCCGATCGCGGGCGGCAGCGCCTGCGGGTCGAGGCCACCGGCGTTGTTGACCGATTCCTCGGTCTCGTCACCCTCGGCGGTTTCGTCATTGCGCGAACGGCGCGGGCGGCGCTGGCGATTGTCGCGAACGAACGGATTGTCGTCGGACGATTCGCGGCGCGAACGATTGTCGCGGTCACCGTCATTGCCGCGGCTGTCGTTGCCCCGGCTGTCGTTGCCGCGATTGTCATTATCGTCGTCGTTCGAATCGTCGTCATTGTCGCGGTCGCCGCGCGTGTCGTCACGCTTCTGGCGTTGCTCGTCCTGACGGACCTTGCCGTCGGCGATCACCCGGAAATAATGGTCGGCGAACTGCAGGTAATATTCGGCCTGGACACGATCGCCGTTGCGCGACGCTTCCTCGGCAAGCTTTTTATACTTGTCGAGCAGCTGCGGCGCATTCCCGCGCGCCCGGCTGTCGATCCGGTTCAGATGCTGCCCGCCACCCTGCGACCGATTGTTATTGCGGCCACGGCGGCGGTTATTGCCACGATTGCTGTTCAATTGAGTTCTTTCCTCTGTCCGGCGCGCGGCGGACTTGCCGCTCGCGTCGCTAACTCAGCCGGAAAACCCGAAGCCAAATGCGCCGGGTAATACCCCCTCCTTCAGCGGCATAGCGCTGCGAAGAGCGCCTGACCGCCCCCTCCGTCTTGCCGAAGCCGCAATATTGCGACCGCGGGCTCACAGATAAAGAGGAGTGAAAAACGATGAGACTATCGACGTCCGATCGCTCGTCATTGGCAGGAGTATCGACAAAAGCAGCCAGTGCCAAGTGTTTTTACCCGCCATGCCCCGATTCGTGCCACATCGACACCGCGCGGGGCCGGTGGGCGAGATCTTCGTGGACGGCCGCGTGCAGTCC
>JAPYSD010000785.1 GCA_029936705.1 Croceicoccus sp.
GTTTAGCATCTTCTCACGCGATGATCTTATAGCGATAATTCGGCAGGAACGGTTGAGAGACGTTTCCAGCTTCAATCGACGGTCTTGGAAGTAGTTGAATCCCGGTAACCTCATTTCGTTCGGTCGGGTGACCTTGCCGCAGAACTGGTTCGCTGTCTTTACGCGATGTAGGCCTAGTTGGCGGTAGGGCCATGAGCCCTTAGCAGCCTCTATACTCGGAACTCTGACACAAAGCATCGTTGCTAGTCAGTGAGCGCCGCTCCAGTTTGCGCGGAGATACACGCCGTGTTCCAGCGCTATATCGATGGCTTGGCGCTGGATTCTGCGCGCGATCCTGTCCCACATTCGGCCCGGCGTAGAGGGGCAGTCCCCTAGCGCTTCTGGACCACCTTGTGGGATTGATCGTACCGGCAGGAACCTGTCCGATGGTGAATGCCAACTTGGTCCTGTGAGCTTGGCAGGCAATTGCGTTTGCTCGACCAGCCTGATGAGCTTGAGTTTTTAGGATGTAGGACAGTTCCCGCCTCGTTGCCTCCGAACCCATTGTTACTTTCTTCGGACAGCCGCTTTTCCGGCGTGAGATCCGCGGACACTTCTTCAGATCGCAGTGGTCGCGACGCAAATTCTGCGCCTCGGTGCTGGTCGCGGTCAGTGCCTTATCGCTGGCGAGCCAGCGCCTGCCCACCTCCATGCATTCCTTCGGCCAGGCCTATTAGAGATTCTGGAAGCTTCCTACCTTGTGAGCCAGCTCAACGGTGCTGTCATCGCCGTCTGGGTTCTCAAGAGCGATGCGAATATTTTCCGCTACCAAGACATGCCATCGGGTACGCCAGTCAGTATCTTTGAATGCAACTCTTGCGCTGGGTTTGGTTGTCTGATTAAGCGCGCCGTCGTTCGTTACCACCAAAAGGTAGGTCGCGCCGAAATCTCTGCGAGACTTGATATTATAGGTAATGTGCCCACTCTAAGCCCGGGAAAATCCTGGAAGCGCATCTGAGGGCGTTGAAATGTATAAAAAATGCTGGCGATGCCAGGCGATAGTCAGTCGTTCACCATTAATTACAAGTTGCAAAACCTGTGGCGCGCGTGACGTGCATGTTATCGTAC
>JAPYSD010000299.1 GCA_029936705.1 Croceicoccus sp.
CCCCGCGCTTCAGGATATCGCGGTGCCCGCCGATGCGCCGCCGCTGTTCCTGATTACGGAAGCGGGGCACGGGCCGGTGACCGACGGTTTGCTCGCCCTGTTCCAGATGTGGAACGAACAGCGCGCGCCTGCCGAGCTGCACATCTATGACGTGCCCAATTTCTCGATGACGCCCGAGCTGTGGGGACAGCGCCTGATCGCCTGGATGGTAGAGCGTGAACTGCTGAAACCGGTGTCCGAATGAGCGCATGCAGTCAGCGAGGATATATGCGGAGAGACGGATCGTGATACCATTTTCGCTGCACCGCATTCCCGCGATGCTGCTGGCCGGATCGGCGCTGGTGTTCGGCGTTTCCGCCATGAGCCAAGGCGCCGACCCCGCCGCCGGCCAGTGGTGGAAGCCGGGTGAGGAATATGTCATCGGCGACGTGCTGGAATTCCCCAATGCCGAGGGACGGCTTCGCCTGATCAATACCGGCGATCCGATCAACACGGCGGGCCATCCGTTCTTCGAACCGATCGGCGAAAACGGCCGCGCCTGCGTCACCTGCCACCAACCGTCCGACGCGATGAGCCTGTCGGTCGCGACCATCCGCGCGCGCTGGGACGCGACTGGCGGCAAGGACCCGCTGTTTGCCGCCTTTGACGGATCCAATTGCCCGAACCTGCTCCAGGGAGAGAAAGCATCCCATTCCCTGCTGCTGGACAAGGGCCTTTTCCGCATCCCGCGGCCCTGGCCTCCGAAAGCCGCGGACGGCAGTATCATTCAGCCCGAATTCGACCTGGAAGTCGTCAGCGATCCGACGGGATGCAACGTCGATCCCGAATACGGCCTTGCCAGCGACGAGCCGACCGTTTCCGTCTTTCGCCGGCCGCGACCGGTGGCGAACATGAAATACATGCTCAGCCTGCCGCACGGCGTGACCCCGCACGAATATTTCCTGTACAACGACAAGACGCTCCTGCCCAAGGATCCGGACACGGGCGAATTCGTATCCGTGCAGCTGATGTCGGACGGCAGGCTGCCGACCTTGCGGGGACAGGCAATGGATGCGGGATCGACGCATCTGGAAATGATCGCTGAACTTTCTCCGGAAGAATTTCGCCAGATCGAAGCGTTCGAACGCGCGATCTATGTCGCGCAGGGCTTCAGCAATCACGCAGGAGAGCTGGGCGGCCCCGGCAATCCGCCAGGCCTTGGCCCCGAGGCGCTGCGCGATGGCCCCCCGGGGGAGCTGGGGAATAATCCGGTCAACCGCGTGTTCGGCACCTTTGGCATGTGGCTGGACCCAGGCGGCGAGGATGGCGCACAACCGACCCCTCAGGACAGATTTCGCGCATCCGTCGCGCGGGGGGCGAACGTGTTCTTCGACAAGCGTTTCTTCATAAAGGACGTGGGCGTCTATAATGACAAGGGGCTTGGCAATCCGTTCAAACGCAGCTGCGCCTCAGGCTGTCACAACACCGTGCTGACGGGCATGGACCTGGCGCCCGGCTTCATGGACCTTGGGCTGAACAACTGGCCCTGGAACCGGCGGGAAGACCTGCCCTTGTTCAAGGCGACCTGCCACGCCGACGCGGTGCCGCAAAGCTATCTTGGCCGTGTCGTCTATACGCATGACCCGGGCCGCGCGCTGGTGACCGGAAAGTGCCGCGATATTGGCGCCAGCATGACGCAGCAGATGCGCGGACTGGCCGCACGTGCGCCCTATTTCATGGCGGGATCGGCCAGGAACCTGCGCGAAATGGTCGACTTCTACGATCGCCGCTTCAACATCGGCTATACCGAGCAGGAAAAGCAGGACCTGGTCAATTTCATGAGCGTACTGTGATGATGCGTTTCGGTTTCCCCGGCCCGTGGCTCGCGCTGGGCGCACTGCTGGTGGCCGCACCCGCTTCGGCGCAGCAGCATCTGAGCTTCCTGGCCTGTCCGGTTGCGCAGGACACTGGCGATAGCAGCGACGTGTGCTTCTTCGTGATGCATGACGGCGTGCGATACGGCGTCGCGATCCCGCCCGACTGGGGCAAACCGCAACTTGGCCACATGCTGCTGGTCGAAGGCGTGGTTGACGGCGACAAGCAGGAGTGCGGCGGCACGGCGATCGACGGGCGGGCATCGGTCATGCCGGAACTGTCCCCGGAATGTAGCGAAATCGCGCCCGCGACGCCCGAGATCCTGGCCATGGAACTGGGGCGCAGGCCGGGGATCACCGATGAACAGCGCGCGATGATCCTGGCCGATCCGTCCAGCTCGTTGCAGATCATGCGGCTGCCTGCCTTGCCCGTGCCCGAAGTGGCGCTGGGCCGGACCGAGACGATCTACTTCCCCTTCGAACGCGATCGGGCTTCCGGGCCGGACGCGATGGTGCTGCTGGAACTTGCGCGTCTTGCGAAGGCCACGCGCCACGCCGCGATCGCCATTCGCGCATTTCGAGGCGCCACCTTGCTGGACAATGGCGAGATCCTCACCGAACGCGAAGACATGGCGCGCCTGCGGGGAGAGAAGATCGCCGGCATCCTCGCAGGCCTTGGCGCTCCGGAAGAGGCGATAGATTTGGAAATCGTCGACGCGGTCACCGCGCCCACCGGCAAGGCCGACTGGCAGAGCCGCCGGACCGAACTGCGTGTTTCGGCAGTCCGCTAGTGGAAGCTTCCGCTAGTTGGCGAGAGCCGAGCGGCCGGAGGAACTTGGCTGCCAAGGCCGGGCAGCCCGCCGGAACTCAGCGATATTCCCGATTCGCTTCGTAGGCCTCGAGTTCGAGCGGCATGTCGGCATGCCCATGCTTGCGCAGTTCGAGCATGTATTGCCGGGCATATGCGCCGAAGCTCTCGCTACGTTCGATCTGCGCGACGTGGACCAATTCGTGTGCAAGGCTGGGGCGATCCAGCGTGAATCCATTGCGCACCCAGATCGTGTATCCAAAAGCCTGCGCATTATTGGTGATGTTCGGCCCGATGAAGCCGAGGCTTTCCCCGGTCCTTCGCATGTCCTCGTCATCGACCGGAAACGGCACTTCGTCGACGTACACCAGCCGCACTTTTTCGGGATGCTTGATGCCGATCTGCCTGGCCAGTTCCCGTTGCGTCGCCGTTAGCGGCGTCCCGCGCTTCTGCCCTTCGGCTTCGATGCCTTTCGCCCATGCGACGTATTTCGCAAGGAAAACGGAGCCGGGTTCAGCATATTGGTCCGGAACCTTGTCTTCGACCGCTTGACCGGCACTGGCGAATGCACTGTGGGTGGAAAGCAGGATCACTGCGATTGTGGCGCAGGCCGAAACCGCTGCCACAAGCCGGCCCCGTCGCAGTCGCTGCGGGAGACGGTTGCGATAGGCAACGGAAACGAGTTCCAGATCGGCATGATCGGGCCGTGTGAATTGGGCGAATGATCCTTTGGTCATTCGATCAGCCTAGGCATACACGGGGTCGGATCGCAACATCCGCTGTTCGACAGGGGTGATTGGGCTACTCGCATCGAGCGGGGTTTCCACGTCCACCATGGGCGAGCCGCCGCTCTGGGCTGTCCGGATACTCAGGTCTCGATGACGGGTACGAAGCAATCAAGCGACATCCCGGATCGCCGATTTGCCATCATCATCCTTCCTGGATGCGCGACTATCGAGCAGGCGAATGGCTTCGGTCAGCAGCGCCTGGGCGGCATCCTCGGCTGCCTGGGCATCTCCTCGGTCGATGGCCTCGAACAGCTTCGCATGATCTGGAATGCTGGCCGCGGTGACCCCTTTTTCCGAGTTGGTCAGGCGGATGGAGAACCGAAGCGCAGTCTCGATCACATGGCTGAATTGTACGAAGAAGCGGTTGCCGCTCGCATGTAATATCGCGACGTGAAAGCCGATATCGCTTTCAAGCGAGTCCTCCCACCCGTCGGCGGCATCGCGCATTTCATCAAGCTTGCGCCCGATCTTCGCGATAGCCTCGCGGTCCTGCCGAGTTGCTGCCGCAGCGGCAGCCTTGGGCTCGATACCCTCGCGAGCGATGAGGAAATCACGCATGAGGCTGAAGGAGAAGCGCCGCTGGAGTATCCAGCGCAGCACATCGGGGTCGAGGATGTTCCAGTCCGACTCTGGCTCGACATACGTCCCTCGCCGAGGCCGGGAACCGACCAGTCCCTTTGCCGTAAGCATTTTCACTGCCTCGCGCACGACGGTGCGCGACGTCTGGTATTGCTTGGCAAGATCAGCCTCGACAGGAAGACTGCCACCCGGCTCGACATCCCCGCGCACGATCTGTCCGCCGATTTTTTCGACCAGTTCGCGGGTCAGATACTGTGATTTCATATCAGGCCCTTCCCCCGGTCGACGAGGCTGAGAATGACGGTAGAGACAATGATGCCCGTCCCTCCCATACCGCCCTTACGCGTGATTGCGAGGGCCACAGCGATAATCCGATACGCCAGCCAGACCGGGGCGTTTCGGCCTAATTCGAATTGACCCGAACCGGTATCATCCGGAACCGCCAGGCATAGGGCTGCGCCTCGATCAAATAGCGATTCATCGGCTTTGCCCCCCAGCTGTTGTCGCCGCCCACGCCCATCTGGAGATGGTCGATATTCACACTTACAAGGTCGCGGAAATCGACGAGTGCGCCATGGCGATTGGGAGCTTTTCGGCTGCGATCATGATCAAGGTCGCTCTGCAGCAACGGAAGCGCGGAGAATTCCAGCACTCCGTCCGCCTCGACGCGAAGGCCGTTGCCCGCATTGTTCGTAAGCGCGAACCAGCGCGTATCGGTCTTGTTGCCGGTTTCCTGCGGACGCGAATAATCGTGATACTGCTCACGCACGGTGGAACGGTAAAGGCCGATGGGATAGCCGGACTTCCGATCACGGTAATTCTCGCCAAGACCGCGGCCATACCATTCAAGGTTCGAGTATTCGCCGCCCAGCACGATATTCATGCCGACACGGGGAATTACGGGCAAACCCTGCTGCAGCGGTTCCAGCCTACCAGTCACGTCGACCGAACCATCGCCAGCAATGCGATAATCGATCGTGTAACGGGCGACGCCATCGCCCAGCATGTAGATGGTGGAGACCTTTACGGCTTTGCCATCCATACCGTGGTCGAACGCTTGCAAAGTGCGGGCCTCGACAGCCTCTTTCCAGATACCCGATGTCGTCTGCATCCAGTCGCCGCCCGCGTCATTATCGGTCGGCGCGCGCCACAGGTTCGGGACGAGGCCCTTGAGGACAAGATCCTCGC
>JAPYSD010000300.1 GCA_029936705.1 Croceicoccus sp.
GCACGTCGCCGATCTGGCCCGCCATCTCGCGCTGAAGCTCGACCCCGGTGACGACCGAAGTGCCCGCCAGCACGTCGAGGCGGCCGACGCCGCTGCCGGTGACGACGATGTCGGGGCCGTGGAAGTCATCGTCGTCATCGATGTCGTCGGCAGCGGGCGGGTCCTCCGCCTGCTGGGCATTGGCGGCCAGCGGCATCAGCCACGCGGCGGCACCAAGAAGAAGGACGAAACGGCGAGCGGGTCTAGCATGATATAACATATCATCGCCGATAAGCGGCAGCGCGCGCCCGATCAAGCGTTTTGTTGCATCTGCACAAAGCTTTTCGAAAAACGCCCCGCTGGCCGCGCGTCAGGCGACCAGCTTCATCTGCGGGACGGCGCGCGCCTTCAGCGCCACGTTGGACACGCCCGCGATCTCGCTGATGCGGTCGGTCAGCTCGCCGTCCAGCGCGAAATTGCGGCCCAGCAGCACGCGCGCGTGCCGCCCCTCGCCCAGCAGCAGCGTCGCCACTACCTCGCCGTTCGACTTGGCATCGGCGGGCAGCGCCAGCGCCAGTTCGGGCAGCGCCGCCTCGCTCGCCACGGTCAGCGTCAGCTCCATGCGCGCGCTGCCGGTCACCTCGGCCAACGGACGCGCGCCGCGCACGGTGATGCGGGGCGGCTCGTCGGGATTGGGGCGGTCCAGCTCGACGTTGAGCAGGACACATTCACCCGCCGCCGCCCATTTCTGGAACGGCTCGACCAGCGTTTCCTCGAAGCAGCTGGCAGAGAAATTGCCGGTCTGGTCCGAGAAGTCGGCCATGACGAAATCGTTGCCGCGCTTGGTCTTGCGCTTGTTCACGCTCTCGACCAGCGCGGCCATGACCGCGCTGGACCGGCCCGCGCCGCCGCGCTGGCCCCGCTGCGGCTCACCCGGCGTTTCCGCGACGCCGCCCTCGATCAGGCTGGCGTGGCTGCGCGCGCCATTGGCGCTGGCGACCGCGCGCCATTGCGACACCGGATGCGCGGCAAAGTAGAAGCCGAAGTTCTCGCGCTCCTTCTCCATCTGCTCCTTGCGCGGCCAAGGATCGCACTCGGTCAGGCGCAAGTCCGCCTGCGCATGATCCTCGCCGCCGAACAGAGCGGCCTGCCCGCTCGCCTTTTCGCGCACGGCGGCATCGGTGACGGCCAGCAGCAGCTCGGCATTGGCGGTGATGCGCGCGCGGTTGACCTCCAGCGCGTCCAGCGCGCCCGCGGCGGCCAGCGCCTCCAGCTGGCGGCGGTTCATCGATCCGGCGGGCAGCCGCTCGAACAGATCCTTCAGGCTCTCGAACCGGCCTCTTGCTTCGCGTTCCGCGACGATGGCGTCCATCGCCTTTTCGCCGACATTGCGCAGGCCCGCCAGCGCATAGCGGACCTGGTGGCCCTCCTCGGTCGGCTCGACGGTATATTCCGCCTCGCTATGGTTGATGCACGGCCCCGCCAGCGCGATCCCGGCGCGGCGCATGTCGTCGACGAAGATCGACAGCTTCTCCGACTGGTGCATGTCGAAGCACATTGCCGCGGCATAGAATTCATGCGGGTAATGCGCTTTCAGCCACGCGGTCTGATACGCCAGCAGCGCATAGGCCGCCGCGTGCGACTTGTTGAAGCCATAGCCCGCGAACTTGTCGATCAAGTCGAACAGCTCGTTCGCCTTCTTCGCGTCGATGTCGGACACGGTCTTGCAGCCCTCGACAAAGCGGCTGCGCTGCTTGTCCATCTCGGCCTGCACCTTCTTGCCCATCGCGCGGCGCAGCAGGTCGGCGTCGCCCAGCGAATATCCGGCCAGGATCTGCGCGGCCTGCATCACCTGTTCCTGGTAGACGAAGATGCCGTAGGTCTCGGCCAGGATCCCTTCCAGCTTGGGGTGCGGATACTCGATCTCGGCCAGCCCGTTCTTGCGCTGGCCAAACAGCGGGATGTTGTCCATCGGGCCGGGCCGATAGAGCGAGACGAGGGCGATGATGTCCTCGAACTTGGTCGGCTTTACCGCGGACAGCGTGCGCCGCATGCCTTCCGATTCCAGCTGGAACACGCCGACCGTGTCGCCGCGCTTCAGCAGGTCGAACACGCCCTTGTCGTCCCACGCCAGCCCGTCGAGATCGACCGCGATCCCGCGCCGCGCCAGCAGGTCCACCGCCTTGCGCAGCACCGACAGCGTCTTCAGGCCGAGGAAGTCGAACTTTACCAGCCCGCTCGATTCGACATGCTTCATGTCGAACTGCGTCACCGGCATGTCCGAACGCGGATCGCGGTAGAGCGGGACAAGCTGCGACAGGGGCCGGTCGCCGATCACCACGCCCGCCGCGTGGGTCGAGCTGTTGCGCGGCAGGCCTTCCAGCTGCATCGCCAGGTCGACCAGCCGCTTCACGTCGCCGTCGCGCTTGTATTCGCCGTGGAAATCCGCCGCGCCATCCAGCGTGCGGCGCAGCGTCCACGGATCGGTG
This sequence comes from Croceicoccus sp., assembly GCA_029936705.1. Classification (GTDB taxonomy): domain Bacteria; phylum Pseudomonadota; class Alphaproteobacteria; order Sphingomonadales; family Sphingomonadaceae; genus Croceicoccus. The sequence continues at coordinate 2,469 of JAPYSD010000300.1, forward strand.
GGATGGTTGGGCACCATCTTGGTCAGCCGGTCGACCTGACCATAGGGCATCTGCAGGATGCGTCCGCAGTCGCGCAGCACCGCGCGGGCCTTCAGCTTGCCGAAGGTGATGATCTGCGCGACGTGATCGTGGCCGTATTTCGCCTGCACATAGCGGATCACCTCGCCCCGCCGCGTTTCGCAGAAGTCGATGTCGAAGTCGGGCATCGACACGCGCTCGGGGTTGAGGAAACGTTCGAACAGCAGGCCAAGCCGCAGCGGGTCGAGGTCGGTGATGGTCAGCGCCCATGCCACCGCGCTGCCTGCGCCCGAACCGCGGCCCGGCCCGACCGGGATGCCATTGTCCTTGGCCCATTTGATGAAGTCGGCAACGATCAGGAAATAGCCGGGAAAGCCCATCTGGGTAATGATCCCGATCTCGAACTCCAGCCGCTCCTCGTACTCGCGGCGCTGCTCGTCCGTCAGGTCGTCATAGACCTCCAGCCGTTTGGCGAGGCCGCGTCTTGCATCCTCGGCCAGCGCCTTGGCCTCGCCCTCGAAATCGCCGGCAAGGCTGGGCAGGATCGGCTTGCGATAGGGCGGCGCGACCGCGCAGCGCTGCGCGATGACCAGCGAGTTCGCCAGCCCCTCGGGCAGGTCGGCGAACAGCTCCGCCATGTGCTCCGACGGCTTGACCCAAGCGTCGCGGGGTGCGCGGGGGCGGTCCTCGGTATCGATATGGGTGCTGTTCGCGATGCATAGCATGGCGTCGTGCGCGGCGTGGAAGCCCGCCTCGTCGAACAGGGCGGGATTGGTCGCCACCAGCGGCAGGTCGCGCGCATAGGCCAGCTCGATCAGCGCTTCCTCGCTCTCGCGCTCGTTCGGCGCGCCGCTGCGCGCGATCTCGACATAGAGCCGCCCCGGAAAGTGGGGCACCAGCACGTCGGCATAGCGGTTCGCGGCGCTGTTCTGCCCATGCGCGAACAGGCGGGCCAGCGCCCCCTCGCCCGCGCCGGTCAGGCAGATCAGCCCGTCGGTGCGGCCATCGAGGTCGGCCAGCGTGACATGCGGTTCCAGATGCAGCGGGCGTTCGAGGTGCGCCCTGGACACGAGGTGGCACAGGTTGTCGTAGCCCCGTTCGTCCTGCGCGTAGAGCGCCAGCCAGTCGACCGCCGGATCGCCGTTCTGATTCGCGGAATCGGGCCGCGCCACGCCCAGCAGCGTGCCGACGATCGGCTGCACGCCGACGTCCTTGCACGCGCCCGCGAACGCGATCGAGCCGTACAGCCCGTTGCGGTCGCAGATCGCGATGGCCGGAAATCCGCGGTCCTTCGCCAGCTTCGCCAGCTTCTTGGGATCGATCGCCCCTTCCAGCATGGAGTAGCTGGAGAGGACGCGCAGCGGAATGTAGCGGGCCAGCGTGGGACGGGAAGAAGCCATGCCCCGTTTATGGCAATCGCACCGCCCACGGCCAAGGGGCGCCGCCCGCTAGGCCGTGGATAGGATCGGGAAAATCGGGAAGCCTCGGCGCCGGGCCTGTCGTCAGCCCTCGGGCATGTCCTCGCGCCGGGACAGGGTCATGATCTCGCCCAGTTCGAACATGCGGTCGCCCGCCTTCTGGATGACGAGGTCCTGGCGCTCCTCTTCCGGCAGGGCGGCGACGAAGCGGACCATCTCGGCGAAGGTGCCGTCGCGAATCACCTGGAACCCGCGGAACATGTCGCTCTTGTTGCCTTCGGGCCGGCGATGGATCGAGGCGTGGTCGTTCCAGTCGATACCGTTGGGCACGTCGGACTCTCCGTGGAAAGTGGTGGGGCGGGTCATACTCATGGTCTCTCTCGCAGGGCTGACCCTTTGGCCCCAAGAGCCAGAGCGGGGACCAAAGGGCGGTTCAGCCGATTAACGCGGCAAAGCCGCTGATCGTTCCGGTGCGCACGCACGCGGGGTGGTCAGGCCAGTACCCCCTCGTGCAGCCGCACGACACGGTCCATCTTGGCGGCCAGCCGCTCGTTATGCGTGGCCACCAGCGCCGAGCTGCCCTGCCCGCGCACCAGGCTCAGGAACTCGTCCAGCACGCGGTCGCTCGTCGCCTCGTCCAGGTTGCCGGTGGGCTCGTCCGCCAGCACCAGCTGCGGCTTGTTGGCCAGCGCACGGGCCACGGCCACGCGCTGCTGCTCGCCGCCCGAAAGCTGGCTGGGGCGGTGGTCCATCCGCTCGCCCAGGCCCAGCGCGGTGAGCAGTTCTTCGGCCCGCGCGCGCGCCTCGGGCCGCGCAATGCCGGCGACCAGCTGCGGCAGCACCACGTTCTCGCGCGCGTCGAAATCGGGCAGCAGGTGATGGAACTGGTAGACAAAGCCCAGGTGCTCGCGCCGCAGCGCGGTGCGCGCATCGCCGTTCGACTTTTCCGCCGACCGCCCGCAGATCGATATCTCGCCGCCGAAGCCGCCCTCCAGCAGGCCGACCGCCTGCAGCATGGTCGACTTGCCCGAGCCCGACGGGCCCAGCAGCGCGACGATCTCGCCCGGCATGATCTGCATGTCGACGCCGCGCAGCACGTCGATGGTGACGCCGCCCTGCGTGAAGCTGCGGGTCAGGTTCGACAGGACGACGACGGGTTCTCTTACAGGATTACTCACGGGATCACTCATAGCGAAGCACCTGCACCGGATCGGTGCTGGCCGCCTTGAAGGCGGGGTAAAGCGTGGCAAGGAAGGACAGCACCAGCGCCATGATGACGATGGTGGTGACTTCCGCCGGATCGGTC
>JAPYSD010000301.1 GCA_029936705.1 Croceicoccus sp.
GAAATCGACCAGCGCCTTCACCTTCTTCTGCCGCCACTGCGGGCGCGGCGCGACAAGCCAGTAGGTGGCGCGCGTATCCTCGATCCCGGACAGGGCGACGAGCTGGCCGGTCTCGATCTCGTGCTCGACCAGTTGCAGCGGGAGAACCGCGCGGCCCATGCCGCCCAGCACCGCCGAGAGCGCCTGGCCGGTCGCGCCGACGCGCAAGGCGGCTTCGCCTCCATCGGAGCCGGGTTCGTGTTCGGGGCCGCCGGGCCAGCTGATCCAGCTGTCGGGGGCGCCGGGGGCGGCGACCTCGACGCTGCGGCCGGGGGAGAGGGGGACGCCCTCCAGCTCGCCCGGGCTGTCGACGAGGCGGACCGCGAAGTCGAGGTTCGCCTCGGTAAAGTCGGTGTCGTGGCCGCCTGCCATGTGGAAGCGCGTGTCGGGATAGGCCGCGCGGAACGCGGCAAGGCGGCGCGCGAACCAGGCGCCAAAGAAGTCGCGCGGGGCGGCGAAGGTGTACTTGTGGCTGGACTGGCCCGCCTGCATCGCGTGGACCGCTTCCTCGAACCGCAGAAAGCCGCTGCGCAGCGAATCGAGGCCGGCGCTGGCCTCGTCCGTCAGTTCCAGGCCCTTGGGCGTGCGGCGGAACAGCACGACGCCCAGCAGGTCCTCGAGCGCGCGGATCTGCTGGCCGACGGCGGCGGGGGTCACCGCCAGCTCGTCCGCGGCGCGGGTGAAGGAGAGGTGCCGGGCAGCGGCATCGAGCACGCGCAGGCCGTTGAGGGGAAGATGGGTACGCTTCATCGTGCCGATGCTGATAATGCGCCCCGCCCGATTGGGCAACGCGTTGCGGGCAGATCGGCGCTGCGTCTTATCGCTGCGCGGGGGCCCGTTCTACCGCTGCGCGGGGGCCGGCGCTTCCAGCGGGAAGAAGGGGATCGCCGCTTCGAACCTTGTGCCATCCTCGCGGCGAAAGCCATAATAGCCTTCCATCGATCCGTGCGGCGTTTCCAGCGGGCAGCCCGAGACATAGTCATGGCTCTGCCCCGGCTTCAGCAGCGGCTGTTCGCCGACCACGCCTTCGCCATCGACCAGGCTGACGCGGCCCGCGGAATCAGTGATGCGCCAGTGGCGGGTGAGCAATTGCGCGGGCTGATCGCCGTTGTTCTCGACCCTGATGTGATAGGCCCAGAACCAGTGTCCGGCCGACACCTGCGACTGTTCCGGCAGAAAGCTTGCGCTGACGCGGACAGTGATGCCGTGCGATATCGCGGCATGATCGAATAGCTGCTCTATCATAGGATGCAGTCTAGGACGGAACCGGCAAACCATGCAAATCCCGAATGCCGGATGTGAACAGCCGTAATGTGAACAGGCGGGATCTGAGAGCCTAGCTTCCCGCGTCCCCGCCCGTCACGCTGTCGGCGGGGGCGTCCAGCGTCCAGTGCAGCCCCTCGGCGCGGTAGTCGAGCCGCACGTCCGCGCCCAGCGACGCGGCGGGCATGTCGCGGATGACCGAACTGCCGAACCCCTCGCGCTCGGGCGGGGTGACGGGCGGGCCGCCGCTCTCGCTCCAGCTCATGCGGAAGCGGCCCTCGTCCATGCTCCACGCGATGGTGACCTGGCCGGTCGCGTCCTCGCCGTCGCGCGGATCGCCCGCGCCGCGCGACAGCGCGCCGTATTTCAGCGCATTGGTCGCCAGCTCGTGCAGCGCCAGGCCCAGCGTTTCCGCGGCGCGGGCCGTGATCGCCACCTTCGGGCCGTCATAGGCCAGCCCGGTCCTAGTGCGGTCGGTGACGAAGGACAGCTGCGCCTCGACCAGGTCGGCCAGCTCCACGCTGCCCCAGGCGCGCCTGACCAGCAGGTCCTGGTTCGCGGCCAATGCCTGCACGCGGCGGGTGAAGCGCTTGACGAAGGCGTCGTTGCCCGGCGCCGAGCGCCGCGCCAGCGCCATGATCAGCGTCAGCATGTTCTTGGCGCGGTGGTTCACCTCGCGCAGCAGGTTCTCGATCGCCTCGTTCTGTTCGCGCTGTTCGGTGATGTCGGTGTTGGTGCCGAACCAGAACGCGACCTTGCCGCTGTCGTCGCGGATCGGGCGCGCGCGCGACAGGAACCAGCGGTAATTGCCGTCCGCGCCGCGCAGGGGGAAGATGTCCTCCCACCGCTCGCCATTGCGGATCGCCTCGACGAAACGGTCGTGCACGCGGTCGACGTGATCCTGGTGGTGGACCGCTTTCCAGCCCCAGCCCTTCATTTCGTCCAGCGTGGTGCCGGTGAATTCGAACCAGCGCTTGTTGTACCAGTAGATCGCGCCGTCCGCCTGCGCGATCCAGGCCAGCTGCGAGATGTTGTCGGCCATCATCTCGAAGCGGGCCTCGCTTTCGGCCAGCGCGCGGCGCGCACGGTCGAGATCGCCCAGTTCGCGCGCGATGTTGCTGGCGCCGACGATGGCGCCGCTGGCGTCGTGGACGGGCGACACGGTGACCGAGACGCCGATCTCCCGCCCGTCCTTGTGGCGGCGCAGCGTGTCGAACGACGTGACCCGCTCGCCCCGCCCGATCCGCTCGATGATCGAGTCTTCCTCGTGCTGGCGGTCGTCGGGGATCAGCAAGCGGATCGACTTGCCCAGGATTTCGCCCGCGGCATAGCCGAACAGGCGTTCCGCCGCGGGGTTCCAGCTGGTGATCGTGCCGTCGAGCCGCTTGGACACGATCGCGTCCTCGCAGCTTTCGAAGATGGCGGCGAGCAGCCCCTCGGCAGGAGTGCCGCTGACGCGGGCGGACGCGGCGCTGCGCGTGCCCGGGTGCCGGTTACCGCCCGTGGTCGTGTCGTCTTCGTTCATAGGCCGATGGCGCCAAGGGCGCGGTCGATGTCCTCTATCAGATCGTCGGCGTCTTCGAGGCCGACATTGAAGCGCAGCATCCCCTCGCCCACGCCCATCTCGGCGCGTTTCTCGGGCCCGACCGAGTGATGGGTGGTCGATGCGGGGTGGCACATCAGCGAACGGGCATCGCCGATATTGTTCGAGATGTCGACCAGCTGCAGATTGTCGAGCAGCGCGTGCGCCTGTTCGCGCCCGCCGTCGAGCGCGAAGGAGAAGATGCAGCCGGGCATCGCCATCTGCTTCATCGCCAGTTCGTGCCGCGGATGGCTGGCAAGGCCCGGGTGCCGGATTTCGGGCACGCGCCCTTCCATGAAGCGCCCGATCCTGAGCGCGTTGTCGCACTGGCGGCGCGCGCGCAGTTCCAGCGTCTCCAGCCCCTTCAGCACCACCCAGGCGTTAAACGGCGACAGGTTCGGCCCGGTGTTGCGCTGGAACGGCAGCAACTTGTCGTTGATGAATTCCTCGGACCCGCAGACCGCGCCCGCCAGCACCCTGCCCTGCCCGTCCATCAGCTTCGTCGCGGAATAGGCGATGACGTCGGCGCCGAAGTCCATCGGGCGCTGCATCACCGGCGTGCAGAACGCGTTGTCGACGACGGTGGTGATGCCGTGCGCCTTCGCCAAGCCGCAGACATGGTCCAGGTCGACGATGTCGAGCGTGGGATTGGCGGGAGTCTCGAAGAAGAACACCTTGGTGTTGGGCCGGATCGCGGCTTCCCATGCGGCATTGTCGGTCGAATCGATGGTCGTCCCCTCGATCCCGAAGCGGGGCAGCAGCTCGTCCACCAGCCAGCGGCACGAACCGAAGGCCGCGCGCGCGGCGACGACGTGGTCGCCCGCCGACAGCTGGCACAGCAGCGCCGCCGTCATCGCGGCCATGCCCGATGCCTGCGTGCGGCAGGCCTCCGCCCCCTCCATGACCGCGATACGCTCTTCCAGCATGGCGACCGTGGGGTTCTGCAGGCGCGAATAGGTCATGCCCGCCGCTTCCCCCGCGAAGCGCGCGGCAGGCGTGGCGGCATCGTCGTAGCTGTAGCCCGAGGTCAAAAACATCGCCTCGCTCGTCTCGCCCATCTCGCTGCGCCAGGTGCCGGCGCGGACGGCCTGCGTCGCGGGGCGCCAGTTGCGAGTGGTCGAGCGGTCGATTCCGGTAGTGCGTTTCATGGGAAGAGCGGTTAGCCGGGGCGCAGGCGCATGACAACAAGCGTTCGCAGCGGCAGCGGCAGCGGGCCGTCGTCGCGCGGTCAGGCGCGGTCGAGCCAGCGCGAGGTGGCGGGCAGCCATTGCAGGACGGTCACCGCGATGCTGCACGCAATGACCAGCCCTCCGCGCACCGGGATGAGGGGATCGCCGCTCAGCGCATCGGGCACCAGCAGCAGGGCGGCAGTTCCCACACCGCCCGTGGCGACATGGAAGCCGGTCATCAGGAATCGCAGCAGCGCGCTGCGCGCGATGACGAAAGCGGCGGTCATCGCAAGATAGAAGAGGAAAAAGCCCCAGATCCCGGCCGTGATCGGGTGAAACGTCAGCAGCCAACCCGCCAGAACCGCGCACGCGGCGAGCAGCACATTCGCCTGCACCGTCCAGGGCGCTGGAGGTCGCTGCCTCAGCCCGTCAATCCACGCGGCCTTCATCCGGCTGGCCCGCCATCCTTCAAACGATTCGCGCTAGACGCGCCGCAGGACCCAACGCCCCGTGTCGGGGTGCCATAGCAAGGCAGTCGTTACCAAAGTCGCACCGAAGATCAGCACCACGCGCAGCGGGAAAAGCGCGTCGGGATCGCGGCCCGGCAGGATCAGGAAGATGCCAAAGAGCACCGCGCCGGACAGGATGAAATGGCATCCGCTGAAGGCGAAGCGCAGCCAGTCGTTGCGGGTGACGACGAACAGCAGCGCCGCGCCGGCATAGCCCAGTCCGAACAGGACCACCTCGCTCGAATATCGTTCGTTGCTGACCGCCAGCGCGCAGACGGGCACCACCAGCGCGACGCACAGGAAGGCGCGTACACTCCATGGCAGGGCGCCGAAGCGCCGAGGTTCGGTCAGGCTTTCCAACAGCGCACTTCCTAAAGGCGGTCCAGCACCGCGTCGCCGATCGCGTTCGTATCGGCATCGCCGCCAAGGTCGGCGCCATGGATGCCATCGGCCAGCGTGCGGGCGACGGCGGTTTCGACGCGGCGTGCCTGCTCTTCCTGGCCCAGCGAATGACGAAGCAGTTCGGCTGCCGACAGGATCGTGGCCAGCGGATTGGCGATGCCCTTGCCGGCGATGTCGGGAGCACTACCATGGATTGGTTCATAAAGTCCGAACGTGCCATGCGCGGTCCGGCGCTCGCCC
>JAPYSD010000786.1 GCA_029936705.1 Croceicoccus sp.
TGCCATGCGCGGTCTTGCGCTCGCCCAGCGAGGCGCTGGCCAGCAGGCCGATCGAGCCGACGCACATCGACGCCTGGTCCGACAATATGTCGCCGAACAGGTTGCCGGTTACGATCACGTCGAACTGGCCGGGGCTGCGCACCAGCTGCATCGCGGCATTGTCGACATACATGTGCGACAGGGTGACGTCGGGGTAATCGGCGGCGACCTCGATCACCACGTCGCGCCACAATTGCGAGGTTTCAAGGACGTTCGCCTTGTCGACCGAGCAGAGCAGGCCGCGGCGCTTGCGGGCGGCTTCGAACCCGGCGACCGCGATGCGGCGGACTTCGCTTTCGTCATAGCTCATGACGTCATAGCCTTCGCGCAGGCCCTCGGCGGTGGTGCGCATGCCCTTTTCGCCGAAATAGACGTCGCCGTTCAGCTCGCGCACGATCAGGAGGTCGATGGCCGAGGCGACCTCGGGCCTGAGGGCGGAAGCGCTCTCGAGGCCGGGGAAGACCTTGGCGGGGCGCAGGTTGGCGAACAGGCCCAGCTCGCGGCGCAGGCCCAGGATTGCCTGTTCGGGGCGCAGGTGACGGTCCAGATTGTCGCAGGCGGGATCGCCGACCGCGCCGAACAGGATGGCGTCCGCCTCGCGCGCGCAGACCAGCGTTTCTTCCGGCAGCGGGTGGCCATGGTTGCGATAGGCGGTGCCGCCCACGTCGGCGGCCAGGAAGGACAGCGGCAGCGGCAGGCGTTCGAGCACGCGCAGCGCCTGCTGCGTGACTTCCTGGCCGATGCCGTCGCCGGCGAATACCGCGATCTTCATGTGCTGTTTCCCGAACCGTGTTGTAATCTATGCAATGCGCGACAACCGCTCGCGCAATATTGCGCGCGCGGAAGCGAGCTCGCCCATAACAGGACCGGCGCGCTCTGCAAGCAGGCGCTTGGCCACCTGGCGGCCGCTTTCGTGGAAAACGGCAAGGGTTTCGGGCCAGTCCGCCCCGGCCAGGTCGGGGCGCGTGCCGCCAAAGCCCATCTCGCGCAGGAACAGCGCTTCGTAGGCGATCAGCGCCGGAACCCAGCCGCGGGCCGAGGGCGCGTGGCAAATCGCGTCGAGC